>NZ_CDWRCK010000069.1:0-18067 GCF_977927595.1 Frankia sp. CcWB3 | reverse complement strand
CTACGCAGGTGAGGGCCGTTATGACGCCGCCTGGCGGCGTCATAACGGCCCTCACCTGCGTAGCACGGCGAGGCTCGCGCGCAGCAGTGCCGCGGCGTCGGGCGGGGCGCCGCCGGTTCCCGCGCCGGCCCCGGCCCGGAAACCCGGGGCACCTTCCTTGCCCGGGACGTCTCCCTCGCCCGGGACGGCACGCTCGCCACCCGCAGCGGCGCCCTCGCCGGCGGACGCGGCCAGGACCACGAGCGCCCGCGACACGGCGTCGTCGGCCTCACGACCCGAGTAGCCCAGGCCCACCAGCGCCTCCCGCACGGTCGCCGCGACCCCGACGGCATCGGCCGGCACCGGTTCCGGTTCCGGTCCCGGCGTCGGGCGCGGGCCGGGCAGCGGCGCACCACCACTCGGCGGACCGAGCCGGTCCCGCAGGTCCAGGACGATGCGCTGCGCACCCTTGCGCCCGATACCGGGGACCTTCGTCAGCACCGCGAGATCCTCCTCGGCAACGGCGCGGCGCACCGTGTCGGGATCGTGCACTCCGAGCACGGCCTGGGCGAGCTTGGGCCCGACCCCGGCCGCGCTCTGCAGGATCTCGAAAACGTCGCGCGCATCGGCGTCGGCGAAGCCGTAGAGGGTCAGCTCGGTCTCGCGCACGATCAGGGTGGTGGCGAGGGAGGCGGACTCCCCCACCCGCAGCCGCGACAGCGTCGACGGCGAGCAGTGGACGAGCAGGCCCATCCCGCCGACCTCGATGACGGCGGACAGCGGGGTCAGCGCGGTGACCGTGCCGGCCAACGACGCGATCATCAGGTGGATCCGCCCGGCGCGGCGGAACGGAACCGGGCCAGCGCCGGCCCGCGCCACAGGTGGCAGAGCGCCAACGCGAGGGCGTCCGCCGCATCGGCCGGGCGTGGCGCCTCGGTCAGCCCGAGCAACCTGGTGATCATAAAACTGACCTGCGCCTTGTCCGCCCGGCCGCTGCCGGTCACCGCGGCCTTCACCTCACTGGGCGTGTAGAGACCCACCGGCAGGCCCCGCCGGGCGGCCAGCATGATGGCGACCGCCCCGGCCTGCGCGGTACCCATCACGGTACGCATGTTCGCCTGGCTGAAGACCTTCTCAACCGCGACCGCCTCCGGACGGGTGCGATCGAGCCAGGCGTCGATGCCGTCGGACACGGCGCACAACCGTTCGGCGACCTCGGCGGTGGCGGGGGTGCGCACCACCCCCACCTCGACCAGGCGGGCCCGGACACCGAGGCCACCGTCGACGACCCCCAGGCCACACCGGGTCAGCCCGGGATCGACCCCCAGCACCCGCATCCACCCTCCCGACCGCACGTTCACAAGAACATTCGTTCGAATCTAGGGGCGGCGACGCAACCGGACATCCACGACACGCCCAACAGATCGCCTGAGAAGACGATCAGCTGCCGACTAGCTCCATCACGTCGTCGGAGATGTCGGCATTGAACCAGACGTTCTGGACGTCATCGAGATCCTCAACCGCCTCGATGAGCTTGAGGACCTTGGCGGCGGGTTCGGCCTCCAGCGGCACGCTCACGCTCGGCAGCCAGGAGATGTCCGCGGAGGTGACCGCCAGGCCGGCGCCGGTGGCGGCCACCCGCACGGCGTGCAGATCGGTCGCCTCGGAGACCACCTCGAAGGCCTCCCCGACATCGTTGACCTCCTCCGCGCCGGCGTCGAGCACGGCGAGCAGTACGTCGTCCTCGGTGAGGCCGGCGGTCTTCTCGATAAGCACGACACCCTTGCGGTTGAACAGGTACGACACCGACCCCGGGTCGGCCACCGTGCCGCCGTTACGGGTGATCGCCACCCGGACATCCGACGCCGCCCGGTTACGGTTGTCGGTCAGGCACTCCACGAGGATCGCCACCCCGCCCGGGCCGTACGCCTCATAGGTGATGTCCTCGTAGTTCACCCCACCGGCGAGCTCGCCGGAACCCCGCTTGACGGCCCGTTCGATGTTGTCGTTCGGCACGGACTGCGACTTCGCCTTGGCGATGGCATCGGCGAGGGTCGGATTGCCCGCGGGGTCTCCGCCGCCCGTCTTGGCCGCCACCTCGACTGTCTTGATCAGTTTGGCGAACAGCTTGCCCCGGCGGGCATCGATGACCGCCTTCTTGTGCTTGGTGGTCGCCCACTTGGAGTGGCCGCTCATGACCTGCCTCTCTTGCGCCCGATCATCGACCGGACCCGGACGATCGGACGCTGTCGACGAATAGCCGGTGCACCCGGGCATCACCGGTCAGCTCCGGATGGAACGCGGTGGCCAGCAGCGGCCCCTGGCGGACCGCCACCGGCGCCTCGGCGACACGGGCCAGGACCTCGACCGCGTCTCCTGCCTTTTCTACCCATGGTGCCCGGATGAAGACCGCGTGCACAGGTGGCCCCGCCACCCCGACGACCTCGAGGTGTGCCTCGAACGAGTCCACCTGCCGGCCGAAGGCGTTACGCCGGACGACGATGTCCAGTCCGCCGATCAGTGGTTGATCCGGCCGGCCGCCCACGACGTCCCGCGCGAGCAGGATCATGCCAGCACACGAACCGAACACGGGCAACCCCGCGGCCACCGCCGCCCGCAACGGCTCCAACAGCTCGAACACGCGCAGCAACCGGCCGATCGTGGTGGATTCACCCCCGGGCAGGACGAGCCCGTCGACCTCGGCAAGCTCCACCGCGTGGCGCACCGCCACCGGCCGCGCGCCGGCCTCGGTGAGCGCCCGGGCATGCTCGCGCACATCCCCCTGCAACGCGAGGATGCCGATCCGCGGGCCACTCACCAGCCGCGGTCGGCGTAGCGGGCTTCCGGGGGAAGCTCGGTGACGTTGATGCCCACCATCGCCTCGCCGAGGCCCCGGGAGACCTTCACCAGAACGTCGGGGTCCTTGAACATGGTGGTCGCCTCGACGATGGCCCGGGCGCGGCGCGCCGGGTCCCCGGACTTGAAAATCCCGGACCCGACGAACACCCCGTCCGCGCCGAGCTGCATCATCAGCGCCGCGTCCGCCGGAGTGGCGATACCGCCGGCGGTGAACAGCACGACGGGCAGCCGGCCGAGCCGGGCCACCTCGGCGACCAGCTCGACTGGGGCGCGCAGCTCCTTGGCCGCCGTGTAGAGCTCCTCGGCGGGCAGCCCCGACAGCCGGGCGATCTCCGCCCGGATGGTACGCATGTGCACCACGGCGTTGGACACCTCGCCGGTGCCCGCCTCACCCTTGGAGCGGATCATCGCCGCGCCCTCGGCGACCCGGCGCAGTGCCTCCCCCAGGTTGGTGGCCCCGCAGACGAACGGCACCGTGAAGCGCCACTTGTCGATGTGGTGGTGCGGGTCGGCGGGCGTGAGGACCTCGGACTCGTCGACGTAGTCCACCCCGAGCGCCTGCAGCACCTGTGCCTCGACGAAATGCCCGATCCGGGCCTTGGCCATGACCGGGATGGAGACCGCCTCGATGATCTCCAAGATCATGTCGGGGTCACTCATCCGCGCCACCCCACCCTGCGCCCGGATGTCGGCGGGAACCCGCTCCAGCGCCATCACCGCGACGGCGCCGGCGTCCTCGGCGATGCGGGCCTGCTCGGCGGTGACCACATCCATGATCACGCCGCCCTTGAGCATCTCCGCCATGCCGCGCTTGACGCGGGCGGTACCGGCCTGCCGGGCGGAGTCGATCGCCGGGCCGGCGGCGGGGGCAGTCTGGCCCTCGGGCATGATGTGCCGTCTCTTTTCGCTGGGTCGGGTCGCCAGGGCCGCGGGGTACCGGCATGTCTGGCACCTGCATGCCGGCTACCCCGCCGGATGGTTCCCGTGCGGGTGGGTCGGTTTTCCATGGTACGGCGATCTCGCGACCGGCCGAGCCGTCAGGAGGCCAGCCCCGGCAGGTCGCCGCGAGGGACGCCCTCGCCGCGGATCGGCAGGGCGTCATCGATCTCGAAGTAGCCGGGGGGCGACCGGCGGCCGGCCAGGTGCGCCATCCGCACCACGCGCCGGCCGGCGAGTGCCCGCAGGTCGCGGACCGCGTCGTTGTGGAACTGCCGGGCGAGCGCGACCCGGGCCGCGCAGGAGTCGACCGCATGCAGCTCGGCGGGGTGGTGCTGGCCGGCCGCGGCGACCTCGGCGGACCGTAACGCCCGGCTCAGGGCATTCTCGCTCTGCTCGACCGCGGCGTCCAACGCCCCCCCGGCGAGCAGGCCTGGATAGGCCGTTCGGGCCCGGGCCACGCTCTCACCCAGCTCGGCCAGCTCACACCGCAGGGCCAGCTCGCGCGCGGCGTCGGCGCGGGCGAGCAGGTGCGCCACCAGCCCGCCGCGGGCGTCCGCGACCCGGGCCGCGAGTCGGTCGAGCCGAGTGGCCAGCCAGGTCAGATAGGTCGCGATCGCCACCACCAGGGCGACCACCACCACGACGGCGGTCATCCCGCGCAGCGTAACCAACGGCCGAATGTGACGTGGCTCTGGTACCGGGACAGGTCAGTTACCGGGCAGGTCAGTCCCCACTCCTCGCGTCGCCCCGGACCGGCGGCTGCGTCGCCGTCGCGACCGACACCCGCATGTCCCCGGAGACCATCTGGTACACCCCGACGATCCGCTCGGCGATGACCCGCCAGTCGTAGGCGGCGACGACGGCGCGACCGCGTTCCACCAGCCGCGCGGCGCCGGCGGGATCACATAGCACCTGGGCCAGGGTCGCGGCCAGCCGCGCGGGATCGCCGACGTCGAACAGCCTGCCGGCGCGCCCGTCATCGAGGACCCGGCGGAAGGCGTCGATGTCGCTGGCCACCACCGGGGTCCCGGTCGCCATCGCCTCGAGCAGCACGATCCCGAAGCTCTCCTGACCGGTATTCGGGGCGCAGTAGACCTGCCCGGAGGCGAAGACCCGGGGCTTGTCGGCGTCGGAGACCATGCCGACGAGGCCGACCCGCGAGCGCAGGGCGGGCTCCAGCCGGGCCCGCACCGCCGCCCCGTCACCGGGCCCCGCCACCAGCAGCCGGACACCGTCGATCTCGGCGGCGAGCGCCGGCAGGGCGGCTAGCAGCACGTCAAGGCCCTTGCGCGGCTCGTCGATGCGCCCGAGGAACACGACGGTGGGCCGCCCGTCGTCGTAGCCGGGCAGGGGCCGGGCGCCGGCGAAGTTCTGCACCGCCACCCCGTTCGGGATCAGGACGGCGTCGGCGCCCAGATGCTCGACGAGGGTGCGCCGGGCCGCCTCGGAGACCGCGATCCGGGCCCGCAGCTTCTCGAACGACGGCTGCAGCGCGCCGTGGGCCGCGGTGAGGAACCGCGACCGGGGGTTGGCGGTGTGGAAGGTGGCGACGATCGGCCCGTCGGCCAGCATGCAGGCCAGGAGGCTGACGCTGGGCGCGGTCGGTTCATGGGCGTGCAGGACATCGAAGTCGTGCTCACGCAGCCAACGGCGGACCCGGGCGGCCGAGACCGGGCCCATCAGAAGCCGGGCGACGGAGCCGTTGTAGGGGAACGGTAACGCCCGGCCCGCGTCCACCGCGTAGGGCGGCAGGGTCCGTTCGTCGTCCACCGGGGTGATGACGGATACCTGGTGACCGGCGGCGATCAGGGTCTCGGCGAGGTCACGCACGTGCACCTGGACCCCGCCCGGTACGTCCCAGGCGTAGGGGCAGGCCAGACCGATCTTCACGGCGGCGTCATCCGTCGTCGCGCCAGATCCGCTGGAGCATGTGCCAGTCCGCGGGGTGCGCGGCGATGCCGGCGGCGAAGGCGTCCGCAAGTCCCTGCGTCATCGTCGGGATGTCGCTCGGCTCGACGGCGGGATGGATCCGCCCGCTCCACCCGTCATGATCGAACCAGAGCGTGGCGGGCAGCAGCGTCGCCCCGGTGCGCAGCGCGAGCGCCGCGGGCCCGCCGGGCATGGTGGCCGTGGCGCCGAAGAACCTCACCGGGATCCCCCCGCGAGAGAGATCCCGGTCCGCGAGCAGGCAGAGCATCCCCCCGGCCAGCAGGCGCTCGGTGAGCAGGTCGAACGGGGGAGCCTGCCCGCCGGTCAGCGGGACGACCTCCATGCCGAGCTCCGAGCGGAAGGCCAGGAACCGCTCGAAGAGCGCCTCCGGCCGCAGGCGTTCGGCGACGGTCGTGAACGGCACGCCATTCACCACCAGCCAGGCGCCCGCCTGCTCCCAGTTACCCATGTGCGGCAGCGCCACGATGGTCCCCTTCCCGCGGGCGTGCGCATCCCACAACCGATACTGGTCCAGCAGCCGCAGCCGGCCGACGACGCGGTCCAGACCGATCTCCCGGAGGCGGAACACCTCCAGCCAGTACCGCGCGTAGGAGCGCATCGCCGCCCGGGTCAACCGGTCCAGATCGGTTCCCGGCGGCGCCACTCGGGCGAGGTTCGACCGCAGCCGGCGCACCCCCCGCCCGTCGCGGCGGTAGGCCAGGTCGGCGCCGAACCGGAACGCCGCGGCGGCCACGGGGTGCGGGAGCAGCCGGACGCCGCGCCAGCCCAGCGTGTAGGCGAGGTCGGTGAACCGCCCGGCCGCCGTCGCCCGCCCGCCCGCCGTCAACGCTCGGCCCTTCGTCGGATCGTCTCGATGACCGCTCAGCGGCCGTTGCGGCGGGGGCCGAAGGCGGCCGCGGCCCGGGACGCGGCCGTGGTCCGGGACGCAGTGGCCGGGGCCGCCCTTGACGTCGGCGGGGAGGGCGGGTCTCCCGCGCGGTACCACTGCCGGTAGACGTGGACGACCCGCTGGACGACCGTCAGCATGGTGGCACCGACAAGGAACCACAGCGCCGCGGGCAGGAGGTAGGGCACCCCGAGGCCGTACAGCCCGGCGGCGACCAGCAGGATCAGCAACCGCTCGCCCCGTTCGGCGAACCCCACGTCACAGGTGAAGCCGAGTCCCTCGGCGCGGGCCTTGACGTACGAGGTGATCAAACCGGCGACCAGGCAGATCAGGGCCGCACCCGCCAACGGCAGGGAATCGCCGTCGCCGGCGTACCAGAGGACGAGCGATCCGAAGATCGCGCCGTCGCCGACCCGGTCGGACGTGGAGTCGAGAAAGGCCCCCCACTTGGAGGAGATGCCGCGGGCGCGGGCGATGACCCCGTCGATCAGGTCCGAGAAGACGAACAGCGTGATCACTACGGTGCCGAGGAAGAACACCCCGCGGGTGAAGAACCCCAGAGCCCCGCCCGCGACCCCGACCATGCCGATGATCGTCACGGCGTCCGGTGACACCGACGACCGGGCGGCCCACTGGCTCACCGGGTCGAGCAACTTCTGGATCTGCGGTCGTGCCTTGCTAGCGAGCATGTCCGTCCCGTCGTCCCGCGTGGTCGTCCCACGTGCGCCCGGCTTCGGGCGGTCTTCACAGTACAGCCGCCACGATCCGCGCATTCCCGACCACGGCCGCCCTCGGGCTTGTGTCCCAGGTAACAGGGGAGGACGCTGCCGTTACCGAACAGGCCGTTACCTCCCAGTCAAGGAGGCGATGATGTCATCAGCCTCGTGCGATGTGCGCAACGTCGTCCTGGTAGGCCACACCGGCGCGGGCAAGACGGCTCTGGTGGACCGTCTGCTCGCCACCGCCGGGCCGCCGGACCGCCAGAACGGCGACCGTCAGACCGCCCAGACCAGCTACGTCGGCCATGCCGATCCCGAGCGTCGCCCGGCACGGTCGGTCAGCCTCACCCTGTGTTCGGTCAGTCACCGCGGGCTCACAATCAATCTTCTGGACACCCCGGGCTATCCCGACTTCGTGGGCGAGCTGCGGGCGGGCCTGCGGGCCGCCGACGCCGCTCTGTTCGTCGTCAGCGCGGTCGACGGGGTGGATGGCGCGACCAGCATGGTGTGGGCGGAGTGCGCCGGGGTCGGCATGCCCCGCGCGATCGTGCTCACCCATCTCGACCATCCCCGGGCCGATTTCGCGGCGGCCGTCCAGGGCTGCCAACGGGCCTTCGGGGCCGGCGTGCTGCCGGCCTACCTGCCCGAGCGGGAGGCCGGCGCCTCGATGCGGCTGGTGGATCTGCTGTCCGGGCGAGTGCTGGAGTACCCGGGCAGCGGCCGCCAGGAACTCGCGACCCCGGCCGGCCTCACCGGCCGGTACGCCTCCGCCCGCGCCGCCCTGGTCGAGGGGATCATCGCTGAGAGTGAGGACGAGACCCTCCTCGACCGGTACCTGTCCGGTGATGAACCCGACACCAAGCTCCTGCTCGGCGATCTGGAGACCGCGGTCGCCCGCGGGACGTTCTTCCCGGTGTTGCCGGCCGGTCTGCTTCCGGGTTCGACCTCGGGCCCGGGCGCCGCGGCAGGGGGCGATCGGGGCAGCGGGCGGGCCGGCGGTTTCGGCTCCGTCGAGTTGCTGGACCTGTTCGTGCAGGGGTTCCCTTCACCGCGGGAGCATCCCCTGCCGCCGGTGAGCCGCCCTGACGGCTCCCCCTGCGACCAGAGCCACGGTGATCCGGCCGGGCCGCTCGTGGCCGAGGTCGTGAAGACGACCACGGATCCTTACGTGGGCCGGATGTCAGTGGTCCGGGTGTTCTCCGGCACGCTGCATCCCGACGATGCGGTGCACGTCAGCGGGCACGGCAGAGCCGCCGCCGGGCACGCCGACCACGACGACGACGAGCAGGTCGGGGCGCTCTCCCGGCCGTACGGCTCGGTTCTGTACACGGTGGGCGAGTGCCCGGCCGGCGGCATCTGCGTGGTGACGAAGCTCAGCACCGCCGAGACCGGCGACACCCTCTCCGATCGCGACGACCCACGCTACCTGCCCGCATGGTCGATGCCCGAACCGCAGCTCCCTATCGCGATCAGGGCCCGCAGCCGCGCGGACGAGGACAGGCTGTCGACCGCACTCGGCCGGCTGGCCGTGGAGGACCCGACGCTACGGATCGAGCAGGACCCCGAGACCTCCCAACTCGTCCTGTGCTGCATGGGCGAGGCCCACAGCGACGCGGTCCTGGAACGGCTCGCCCAGCGCTACGGCGCCGCGGTGGACCGGACCGCGCCCCGGATCCCGCTCCGGGAGACGCTGCGTGCCCCGGCGCGCGGACTCGGCCGTCAGGTCAAGCAGTCCGGTGGGCACGGCCAGTTCGCGGTCTGCCAGATCGAGGTCGAACCGCTCCCGGCGGGTGGGGGCTTCGAGTTCGTCGATGAGGTGGTCGGCGGCGCGGTTCCCCGGGCCTTCATCCCCTCGGTGGAGAAGGGCGTCCGGGCGCAGATGGCGCAGGGCGTCCGCACCGGCCATCCCATGGTTGATCTACGGGTCCGCCTCGTCGACGGCAAGGCGCACAGCGTCGACTCCTCGGACATGGCCTTTCAGATCGCCGGCGCACTGGCGCTCAAGGACGCGGCCCGGGCCGCCGGCGTCGTCGTGCTTGAGCCGATCCTGGCCGTTGGCGTCCTGGTACCCGACGAGTACGTCGGGGCCGTGATGGGCGACCTGTCCACTCGCCGAGGACGGGTCGTCGGGATGGAACCCGTCCCGGGCGGGCCCGGGGCCACCCCCCGGACGGTCGTTCACGCAGAGGTCCCTGCGAGCGAAATGATCCGATATGCGATTGAACTACGGTCCTTGAGCCACGGCACGGGTAGCTTCACGCGGGACCATCGCGGCTACGAGCCGATGCCACCACAGCTTGGGGATGCCCTGTCGGCGGAAGCGAAAAAATCGGCATAAAGCAGGAATCCGACATAAAGCGGGAAAGACGGACGACCGGCAACCCTCGGCCCGGCTCAGGGAGGATTGCCGGTGGGAGACATCCGTGACCGCACACCCGCCGCATCGGGCCCGGCGCCGGGCGGGACCCGGTGCGGCGGGCAACCCCGACGGGAGCGCCCCGACCCGGCTGCGGCCTCCACCGGGCCCGGCGCTACCCGCCCTACTCGTCGGGCGCGGTCTGCGCCCAGGCCTGGGCGAGCATCTCCCTGGTCTGCCCGAGCAGGGCGGGGAGCACCCTGGTCGCGCCCACCACGGGCATGAAGTTCGTGTCACCGCCCCACCGCGGCACCACGTGCTGATGCACGTGCGAGGCGATCCCGGCGCCGGCGACATCCCCCAGGTTCATGCCGGTGTTGAAACCGTGGGCCCCGCTGGCGGCCCGCAGCGCACGGAGCGCGTGCTGAACGAAGAATGCCATCTCGACGATCTCTTCGGGGTCCATGTCGGCGTAGTCCGCGATGTGGCGATAGGGCACAACGAGAAGGTGACCGGCATTATAGGGGTACAGATTGAGGACCGCGTAGACGCTTTTACCCCGAGCAACCACGAGGCCGTCCTCGTCGGACATCCCGACAATGGAACAGAATGGGCATTCATCGTCACGGGAGCGGCCCTCGCCCCTGATATAGGCCATGCGGTGCGGGGTGTAGAGCCGCTGGAAAGCATCCGGACCGCCGACCCCGGCCTGCTCCTCCAGGGGAACCCCCTCGGGTGAGACCTCGGCCGTCACTGGGCGGCCGCCACGACGCCGCCCCGGCTGAGCCGAGTGAACACGCAGGCAGCGCCCATCGAGCGGGCCATGGGCACCGGAACCTGCTCGGCCATCAGCAAGGGCGCCGCCTCCCCGGGACGAGCTCCCCAGGGGGGAGCAATATCGTCTCGTCAATTTATCAGGATCTGAGCGACGAGAGACGCCCGCGGTACGCGAGGAGGCTCGCGTGCGGGTGCGGTCCGGCGCATGAAGAGGGAGACTGACGGCGTGGGGGGGTCGCCGCCAGTCCCCCTCAAGGAGTCGAAATGAAATAACTTGCGCGTTTCGAACCCTCCACAGGCCTGTGATCTGCGATGATGCTCTCGATCGCGTATTTGTTACTTCATTACGTCCCCCAAGTGACGTAATCGGTTTCGAACCACGGCGCCCTGGATCTGACGCGAGGATGATGCACACGAAGGGTCCGCGACCGGGAGGAGCCCTCCCGGCGCAACCCCGCGAGAAGCCATCGCGACAACCTTGCGACAACCCGAGCCCGTTACGCCCTGCCCGGCCAGCTTAGCGGACGTTAAGGGGACGTAATGAAGTAACAAATACGTGATCGAGAGCATCATCGCAGATCACAGGCCTGTGGAGGGTTCGAAACGCGCAAGTTATTTCATTTCGACTCCTAAGCCGATCTGTACAGCGTCGGCGGCACCTTCATGGGGAAAACGCCAATCGGACCTGGCGTGGACCCCACTCGCAAACCAGTGACCTGCGGAAAGGGGCGGGACGCACAACGATGCCGATCCACCATGGACCAACCGGTATACCAACGGCCACCGGAATCGTTCCACGGCGACGCACGGCGTCGACCATCTCCAGCACGCGGAGCTCCACGGGCACCACGAATCAACAGCATGCGCCCGAAAGGTGGACAGGCCCGCTCCCAAGGACCGCGATGCATCGCGGCGGCGGCTCGCGCGATGCGCCCGGGGGCCCGGCGACGCGGGCTCGGACGTCACTTTCCGTAAAGAACGAGGCTCGGAGCCGACCCCGGGTCGAGGTATCGACGTGCTCGTCGCCCACACTGTCTGCCGGGCTGTCTCCCGGACTGGAGCACCGGCCGGGACCCCCTCCGGGATCCGCCTCCATCGGTGGTGTCCCCACCAAAGTGGGGGTAGATGTTGATTCGTCGCCAGCCCACGACGTCGCGGCCCAGACACCCAGAAACCGGCCAATCGGGGAGATTTCGCACCGCTCCCCGGGACAGGCGCCCCACCGGCAGTGGACAGCTCCGACCACCCTTCGAGGCGCAGCACGCCGCGGAGGTCGGGGGCAGCCCCGGGCAGGTCTCGGGCGGGACCGGGACGGCCTCCTACCGGGGGAAACGCGCCGAGTCCCACCGGCGGGAGAGGACACCGCCAAGCCGCACCACCCGTTTGGGGTAGCCCCTCCCAGGCACCGATGGACCCGCCCTGACCAGGAAAAACGCCGCATCGCGGGGAGCACGAAGATCATCCACGGGGCAGATGTCCCGCGGGAGCACAGCAAGCTCCCGACCCGGGAGCGGAGCATGGCAAGCCCAATCGCGTGGGCGTACGTGGTTTCGAACCACGGACCTCTGCCGTGTGAAGGCAGCGCTCTACCACTGAGCTATACGCCCTTGCCGGTGGGACCACCGTACACGCCGAGGATACGGGCCGGCGAAGGGGGCCGACGGCGGGGGGTCGACGGACGGATGGGGCGATGTCCGCCGTCCTGCCCGGTGGCCGGACTGGGTCAGGTTCGCCGCGACTGGCCGTGGTTGAGAAGGGTCCCCACGGGGAAGACTTGAGGGGGAACGGCCTTGGCGGGATGGCCTGACGCTCGAGGGACGTTCGGACACTACGGACGGTAATCATCTATAGGATTCAAGTAGAAGATCCGTCCGACAGCCGGCCGAACCATGATCACTCGAGGCAGGTTCACCCTTCCGGGCCAGGCAACTCGCCCGAACTACCGTAACGGATGTTGTCTTGGCATAATCTTGTTTCCAACGGGACTCGGAGAGGGAACTATCCCGTTACACGGGTGCTCGCCCGCACCATCGCACCATGAGAGGCCGCCCGATGACTATTCGTCACGATTCAATCACCGCAGAACTCGCCCTCCGCCTTGTCGTCCCCGGGGCGGCGCCCGTGCCGGTCGCCGCCACCGTCCGGTACGAGCCTGCCGATCCGTACGCGATCAGCATCGGCTTCCGCACCGGTGCGGACGAGGTCGTGGAGTGGACGTTCGCGCGCCAGCTCCTCAGCGACGGTGTGCGCCGACCCGCCGGGGATGGCGACGTGCAGGTGTGGCCTGCCGCCCAGTCCGGGGGACGGATCGTCTGCCTGTCCCTGTCCAGCCCGTCCGGGCATGCACTGTTCGAGATGCCGCGGTCCGAGGTGCTGGCCTTCCTGCGGCGGACGTATTCAGCCGTCCCCCTCGGCGGAGAGAGCGACATCATCGATCTTGATGCCGAACTCGCCCTCCTCATCTGGGGTGGCCCCGAGCGATGATCTCACCGGGGTCGGGACCGCTGCCCGATCCCGGCAAGCCGGTGTGGGCATTTTGCGACCGGGGGAGACCCTTCCCCACCTGCATCCGAGGCAGCTTCCACCCAGCCACACACAGAGCACCCGCCCGCCTGGCCAGGCTAGCGCCGCCAGGCGGGTTCTTTTGTCCTCGGCCCACCGCCGGTGCCCGGCCTATCGTCCGATCGGCTCGCCAGCCCCACCAGCCGGTCGGCCTTCAGCTCGGTCTCACGCCACTCCGAGTCCGGATCGCTCCCCCACGTGATACCAGCGCCGGTACCGAACCAGATCCGGTCGTCCTCGATCCAGAACGTACGAATGCCAACAGACAGCCAACCCACGTTCCGGTCGGCATCCACCCAGCCGATCCCTCCGCAGTAGTAGCCCCGAGAGGCCGGTTCCAGTTCTCGGATGATCCGCAGCGCGCTCGACTTCGGGGCACCGGAGACGGAACCGGGCGGGCAGGCCGCCGCCAGGAGGTCCTGCCAGCCCACCCCCGGCCGCAGCCGGGCCCGGACGGTCGAGACGAGGTGCACGAGACCGGGGTGCTCCTCCACTGCGCAGAGCGAAGGCACCGTCACACTTCCCGGGCGGGCGACCCGCCCAAGATCGTTGCGAACAAGATCGACAATCATGATGTTCTCGGCGACGTCCTTCTCCCGCAGATCCGCCGCCGTCCGACCGGTTCCCTTGATGGGCCTGGAACTCACGACGTCGCCCTGGCGGGAGAGGAACAGCTCCGGAGAGGCGCCGACGATGCGCACCCCGGCCTCCGGCACATCCAGGACGACCGCGTACGGCGCGGGATTGCCGGCGGCTACGACAGCCGCCAGGGCACCGAGATCGACACCGGCAGCACAGGCACCGGGACCCCCCGCGCGTTCCGCCGCGGGCGCAGGCAGGGGTGCCGACAGCAATCGGCAGAGATTGACCTGGTAGACCTCCCCCGCCGCAATGCGCTCACGGATCGCCACAACCCCGTCGAGGTAGGCCGCCCGGTTCATGGTTGTCGTCCATGCGGCTCGCGGCGGTCCGAGCCAGGGGCCACGCCGCAGCGCCGCGGCACCACCGGGAGGCGCCGGCCGCACGTCGGCGAACCGGATGCAACGGACGGCCCTCTCGAAGTCGACGACGACCGCCCAGAAGCCATCTCGATCCAGCACCGCGGCGTCATCACTGATCTCCACGACCTCAGTCGCGAACCGGCCGCCGGCGAGCAGGAACGAGGAGACATCCCACGGGGGTGCCGGTTCCACACACCCGAGGGGGCTCGCCTCCCGAGCCGCCACGTTCGTCTCGCTCATTCCGATCACGCTACCGCCGCCCGAGGTGACCCGCCGCCCAGGGCATGGACCAGCCCCTCGACGGCCGGCCGGCCGCATGGACGTGCCGTGGGCGAAAACCGACGTTCATCCGGAGAACCTTGACCCAACGCAACATCTCAGCGACGCCCGCCAGACGGTTCGACGTCTGGCCCGATCGTCCGCTAGAGTGCTACCTGCACCGCCGAGAAGGGCGGAGCAGCGCGGACGTGGCTCAGTTGGTAGAGCATCACCTTGCCAAGGTGAGGGTCGCGGGTTCGAATCCCGTCGTCCGCTCGGGAGCAGAGAGGCTTGAGGTCCGTCCCCAGCGGCCTCCCACGGCGGAGTGGCCGAGTGGTTTAGGCAAGGGCCTGCAAAGCCCTGTACGCGGGTTCGATTCCCGCCTCCGCCTCTGATCCTTTCGCGGGCGATTAGCTCAGTGGGAGAGCGCTACCTTGACACGGTAGAGGTCACTGGTTCAATCCCAGTATCGCCCACCGCGAGACACATTCTCGCCCTCCTATGAGGGCCATCCGTCACGGATGGCCCTCTGCGTGTGCGACGGCCGGTGGGCGCTGGGCGCCCGGAAATCCGACAAGGGGCCCCGGCCGCCGTCACGCCCATCACCGGACGAAGCCGGGTCAGCCCGGGCCGGGCGAGGACGCCTCGTCCCCCAGCAGGAACAACGTGATCCCGTCCGCGAGGCCCGCCGCCGCCCGGGCCCGCCAGGCCGGGTCGGCAAGCTCGGCCGCATCGGTGCGGTTGCGCATGTTGCCGCACTCCAGGAAGATCTTCGGCACCCGCGAGAGGTTGAGCCCACCGAGATCGGAGCGGATCGTCATACCATCCTCGCCCAGGTAGTCCACCAATGGCTGCCCGGTGGCCCGGCCGAAGGCGGATCGCACCATCGCCGCGAGACGCGCCGACGGGGCGAGGATCGGTGCGTTGGCCCGGTCCGGGCTGAGCGCGGGCGCGATGACATGAAAGCCGCGTCCGTCCGCCGGTCCCCCGTCGGCATGTATCGACACCACCGCGCCGGCCGAGACCCGGTTGCCGATGCGGGCCCGCTCGTCGATGCACGGGCCCACCCCGGAGTCGTTGTCGCGCGTCAGGATCACACTCGCGCCCCGGGAGCGCAGAATGGCCGCCGCCCGCCCCGCGACGTCGAAGGTGAAGGCGTGCTCCGGGTAACCGCTGTCGGTCTCGGCGCCGACGGTGTCGCATTCCTTGTCGAAACCGCCGGCCGGGACCCGCCGGTTGATCGACGCCGCGGCGGCGCCGTTTCCTCCGTTGTGCCCGGGGTCGAGGACGACCTTCCGGCCGGACAGGGCGGTTGGTGAGGTCCCGTCCACGCCGGGCCGGGCCGGGCCGGGTGCGCCCGGCCCCGCGGGCCCGCCCCCCACGAGATGCAGAGCCACCCCGGCGACCAGGGCCACGACGACCAGGGTCACGCCGGCCGCACCGACGAGCCGAAGCAGGATCGATGGTCTGATCCGTGCCGGCATTCGGTGTCTCCCGCCTACGGAGGGGGCCCGTCCCCGCCGAAGTGACCGTACGCGGTCGGCTGCGCGGCGCGCGTACGGGGGGCCGCCCGGGCCCGGCCGTCAGCCGGCGACGAAGTCGATCAGTCGTTCCACCGCGCCGAGCAGGCCCACCTCAAGGTCGGTGTAGCTGTCCACCGAGGCCAGGACCCGGCGCCACATCTGCGCCGGGTCCTCCACACCGAGGGCCTGACAGACCCCTTCCTTCCAGGGCTGGCCGCGGGGAATCTCGGGCCAGCGGGGAATGCCGACCGACGCCGGCTTCACCGCCTGCCAGATGTCGATGTAGGGATGACCGGTCACCAGGACGTGGTCACCGGCAACGGAGGCGGCGATCCGGCTCTCCTTCGACCCCGGGACGAGATGGTCCACCAACACGCCGAGCCGGCGGCCGGGCCCCGGGCGGAACCCCGCGACCACCGACGGCAGGTCGTCGACCCCGTCCAAGCTCTCCACCACCACCCCCTCGATGCGCAGGTCGTCGCCCCAGACCCGCTCGACCAAGGCGGCGTCGTGCAGACCCTCCACGTAGATACGGCTCGCCCGCGCGACCCTGGCCCGGCGGCGGGGCACCGCGACGGACCCGGACGCGGTGCGCGCCGCGGGGGCCGGGGTCCCGCGGCGGGGACGCACGAGGGTCACCCGCGCGCCCTCGATCAGGAAGGCGCCGGGTTCCAGGGGGAAGACCCTCCGGATGCCGTGACGGTCCTCCAGCGTCACCCCACCGTTCTCGCTGCCCACCACGGCCCCGCAGAACCCGGTAGCCACGTCCTCGACCACGAGGTCACGCTCGAGCTCGACCTCCGGCGGACGCGCCTGGCGCGGACGGGCGGGGGGAGCCAGGACGTCCGGCCCGTAGTCTCGGCTACGCATCCTGCGAACCTAAGCCGACGCACCATCATGATCAGGGATATCGACGCGGGCGTGTCGAGATGCGACAGTGTGGTCATACCGAACGGACGGGTACACCGGGACAGAACAGACTGGTACACCGGGAGAGGTGGGTACACCGCGACGCGAGGGCGGAGCGCGACGGAGGGGACACGACGATGAGTCAGCGTTACGGGCCGGGGACCGCTCTGCTGATCGTGGACGTGCAGAACGACTTCGCCGATCCGGCCGGCAGCCTCTACGTGGCCGGTGGTGAGCAGATCATCGCCGGGATCAATGCGGAGATCGCCGCGGCGGTGACCGCCGGCTCCCCGGTCTTCTACAGCCAGGACTGGCACCCGCACGAGACCCCGCACTTCGTCACCGGCGGCGGGATCTGGCCGCCGCACTGCGTCGGGGATACCCCCGGCGCCCAGTTCCATCCCGACCTGATCGTCAAGGGTGAGGTGATCCGCAAGGGGGTCGACGGCAGCGACGGCTACTCGGCCTTCTCGGTGCGTGACCCGGCATCGGGGAGGCGAGCCACAACGGTGCTCGGTGAACGGCTGGCGCAGTTGGGCGTGTCGACGGTGGTGGTCGTCGGGCTGGCCGGCGACTACTGCGTCCAGGAGAGCGCGCTGGACGCTCGGCTGCGGGGCCTGAAGGTGCTGCTGCCGCTCGACCTCACCAGGTTCGTCAACCTGCGTCCGGGCGACGAGGAGCGAGCCGTGGCGCGCATGCGGGACGCCGGCGTTCTGGTCGGGTGAGGAGCCGGGCCGGGCCAGACGAGCCCGAACCGCCGGTAGCGGTCGAGCCCGAACTGATCGTGGAGCTGTCATCGGCAGCTGTCATCGGCGGTGGAGACTGATCGAGAGCCGATCAGACCACGCGGTCGGTCAGGCCGCGCAGTCCCGGCAGATCATCCGTCGCTCGTCCACGAGCTGGCTGCGGTGATGCACCAGGTAGCACTGCGTGCAGGTGAACTCGTCGGCCTGACGCGGCAGCACACGGACGTTCAGTTCCTCGCCAGACAAGTCGGCGCCGGGCAGGCCGAGCTCGGTTTCGAACGGGTCAACGTCGTCACCGAGATCAGCCGCCGCGTCCGCCCGCCGAGCTTTGAGGGCCTCGAGGCTCTGCTCCGAGGCGTCCTCGATGTCAGCTGTACGAGGGGTGTCGTAATCGGTGGCCACTGAAGTAACTCCCAGAGAAGTTGTGCGTAGTCGTGCGCAACCCACAACGCACGACCGCCGGGGTATGTGCCCGTCAGACCCGCGCTACCCCGATGTGGGCTTCACCACACCCTCGACCCCCAGACGCCCCGGAGAATCCCCCGATCTTGACCGACGACGCTGCCGCCCTGATCTTCCGCAGCCCAGGAGCCTCGTCCACCC
>NZ_CDWRCK010000068.1:15250-18163 GCF_977927595.1 Frankia sp. CcWB3 | reverse complement strand
CAGGCCCTAGGTGCCATCACTGCCGGTCAGCCGCGTTGCGATGATCGCCCCGGCCGTCGGGACAGCCGGCCGCCGAGTCGTCCGTTCACCTCCGCCAGCAGGGCGTTGATCTCGTGTATCCCCATCCGGGTGGCGACCGCGAGGAAGAGCCCGCCTCCCACGGCCGCGGCGAGCACCACCGCGACCCCGGAACCAAGCCACCCCTCACCCACGACCGCGCGGGCACCTCGGGCGAGCAGCGACGCGAGGACGGCGCCGATCCCGGCCGCGATCGCGACCCGGGTGATGACCTGCACGGTGCGATTGCCATCGATTCCCCCGAGCCGCCGGTGCAACAGGGTGCTCGTCGCCGCGAGGCCCATCAAGTAGGCGGTGGCGAAGGAGAGCGCCAGCGCGACGGCCCGGTGCTCCTCGGGCACGACCACGGTGAGGACCAGGGCACCGATGACGTTCACCGCTACGACCCCGATGTTGACCAGTGCCGGGGTGCGACTGTCCTGGTAGGCGTAGAACACCCGTAGCTGTACCTGGAACAGGGAGAACGGCACGAGGGCCAGGGCGAAGGCGCTGAGGGTGTCGCCGATGTCCATAGCGTCGCCGTAGCCGGTCGCGCCGTGATGGAACACGGCGACGGCGATCGGCCGGCCCAGGGCGAGGATGAACAGGGCGGCGGGCACGATCGCGGTGATCGTGACCCGGGTCGCCATCGAGATGTCGGCCCGCACTAGGTCCCTGCGCCCCTGGGCGGCGTGCCCGCTCATCCTCGGCAACAGTGCGGTGATGACCGAGACGCCGATGATGGCGTACGGGAGCTGGAAGATCTGGTATCCGTACGTGTAGATCGTGTAGGCGGTCGTCGCCGTCGACAGGTTGACGATCACCAGGTAGCCGGCCTGGCTGATCACGACGAACAGCAGCGTCCACCCCGCCAGCCGAGCCGTCGAGCGCAGTTCGGGATGCCGCATGTCCAACCGCGGCCGGTAGCGGAAACCGACCTTGCGCAGCGAGGGGAGCAGCGCGAGGGTCATGACGACGACGCCCAGCGTCGTCCCGGCGGAGAGCACCGTCACCTGGGTGTCGGTGATGGCCTTCGGCCCGTCCACACCCCGCGGGCGCGGACCCGCGATGAAATAGGTGAAGCTCAGACAGGTGACGATGACCAGCAGGTTGTTCAGGATCGGGGCGAACATGGGCGCGGTGAACGACTGTCTGACGTTGAGGATCGCCCCGATCGTCGCGCCTACCCCGTAGAAGATGATCTGTGGCAGGAGCCACCGCAGCATCGTGGCGGCGAGCGCCCGCTCGTCGGAGCCGGCGTGCAGGTAGAGGCTGATGATCCACGGGGCGATCAGCATGCCCACTGCCACGACGACCCCGAGGCCGAGGATCATGAGTGTGAGCAGCGACGACGCGAACGCGTCCCCCCCGTCGGGATCCTCCTTCGCGGTGCGGACCATGACCGGCACCACGACGCTCGTGAGGACGCCGCCGAGGAGCAGGTCGTAGAGGATGTTCGGCGTGGTGTTGGCGACGTTGTAGGCCTGGCTCACCGCACCGGTCCCGATCGCCGCAGCGATCGCGACGGTCCGCAGGAACCCGGATGCCCGGGAGACGATCGTGCCGATCGCCATGGTTCCACTGGCCCGGCCGAGGCCGGGCCCGGTCTTCGCCGGCCCGCCGGCCTGCCTGGTTGCGCTGCCGTGCTGTGCCGTTGCGCTGCCGTGCGGCGCCGTGCCGGTGTCTCGTCGGGCCGGTTCGGGGGGGATGCGGCGGACGTTGCTGCGAGGAAGTGCCACCGTCGGCTTGGACTCGCTCAAGGACGGACGACGGCGATCGTCGCCGTCCCGACGGGAACGGTCGGCTCGGGTGCGTCGCTCCGGACGCGCTGCACGGTCTGGGCGGTCTGGGCGGTCTGGGGTGTCCCGCCATGAGGATCGTCCGATGGGGATGACGGGGCCGACCCCGGGCGGGGTCGGCAGCCGGCTCGTCCGCCCGTCGTCCAGCGGCGGGGTGCTGCGTTGCGATCGTTCCGGTACGCGGGGCCCCGGCGGCGGACCTCCTTCCGACGGAGGCAGCACATGGGGAGGCGGCGGTGGTGGGCCCGATGTGGCGGGAAGCTTCCGGGTCTGCTCGCCGGCGGTCATGCGCGGAGCGTCGGGACCGGGGATGCGGCCTGCGGATCGCGGATACCGCTTGTCGCGGGGGCTCGCGGGATCGTCGTGGCGCGGGTCCGGGTGGCGCGGGCCGCTGTCATAGCGCGCGCCGTCGTACCGCGGGTCGCCCTGCCGCCGGTCTTCATGGCGCGGCGTGTCGAACCGTGGCGCGCCACGGCGTCCGTCCGGGTCAACCGGATGGTTCCGCTTCGGACGGTCCCGTTCGGAGTACCGGGGCCGGCGCGCGAGTCCCCGGTCCGGATCTGGCTGCTCCGGACGGATCTGCCCGGGATAACCGGGATACGACTGGTCCGGGGGGAACCGGGCCGGGCGTTCGGCCGCCGGGTAGCCGTCCTCGTCGGAATACCCGACGTCGGAATACCCGGCGTCGCGTGGGTCCCGGTCCGACGGTCCATCGCCGGGACCGGTACCGCGATCACGCCGGGGGCCGGTACCACCCCTGCGATGCCGGGCCCCCGGCCGGCCTTCCTCCTCGACCGGCGTCATGGGCCGCTCCGTCGCCGTCGGAAGGGAGCTGTGGCCGCCGAGTCGTCGGTGTCCTCCTGGCTGTCGCGGCCGTGGCGAAGGGTGCCTCGGTCCTGGCCTTCATAGCGCCGGATGGCCGTCCGCACCACCGGCGTCGTCGTAGTCGAGGTGGCGGCTTCGCGCTTGTCGTCGCCACTATGCCGGGTCGAGACCGAGGCGGCCGGGGTGACCGGATCGACCTGGTTCACCGGGCTCACTGGGTCCACCGGGTCCA
>NZ_CDWRCK010000068.1:0-15160 GCF_977927595.1 Frankia sp. CcWB3 | reverse complement strand
GCCGGTCCGGTCGCCGCCTCGTGCGGGCCCGCCGGCCCGCCCAGGTCGTCCTTGGCCCCCCGCAGGCGGGCCCGCAGCCGTCGCGCCAGACGGATGACGACCGCCAGGAGCAGCACGCCGACGGCACCGATGGTGATCGCGGTCGCGACGGCGCCGTAGACGGTGGATCGGACGAGAACCCGGTTCGGTGGCTCCGTGGACAGCGCCTGCCCGTCGAGGTTGAGTTTGCGGATCTCGAGGGGAAACGTCCCCGCACCCTCGGCCTCCATCTCGATCTCGACCTGAGCCTTCTGCCCTGGGGGAAGGCGGAGTGTCTGC
Source organism: Frankia sp. CcWB3 (assembly GCF_977927595.1). Classification (NCBI taxonomy): domain Bacteria; kingdom Bacillati; phylum Actinomycetota; class Actinomycetes; order Frankiales; family Frankiaceae; genus Frankia; species Frankia sp. CcWB3. The sequence goes on along the minus strand of NZ_CDWRCK010000068.1, from coordinate 14,842 downwards.
CGGGCCGGCGAGCGCAGCCGGGACCGGTCGGTCGAAGAGAAGGCGAGCACCACAGTGACCTCGTACTGGGTGTTGTTCTCCAGGGTGATCGGGACCAGCCCACGTCTGCTCGTCAGGTTGACGCTGCGGGAGGCCACCACCTGGATTCCGTTGCGGATCGCGGACGCCTCCCCGTCCACCTGCTGGCTCAACGACACACCGTCAACCCTGCGGTCTCCCCGCCACGCGGCGGAGGTCGCCGTGACAAGTGTGTTCTTCATCGGGTTGATGAGCTGCAGCTGGCACCTGGGGCCGCGCCTGGGCGGGCACAGCACGGGGCTCAGGGCCTGCACCTCGTCAAGGACGTCCTCGACGGCGGTGAGGTAGTCGGTCGGCAGCTCGCGGGCCTGTGCCTCGGCCGGGTAGGCAAGCCGGCCCGGCCGGTCGTCCGGCCGGCTCTGGCCCCCGACACCTGCGTCGAGTCCCACCGAGGTGGAGTAGCCGCTGGTGAGGGTGTCGAGTACCGACCGTGCCCAGTCGCTCGGCGGGTCCCAGTCCCGGGGCAGCGCCAGGATCTGGAACCGTTGCTCGGGCCGTTCAGCGGTGATCATGCCGAGCTCGGCCCGCAGGCGTGCCAGGGCCGTCCCGAAGTCGGGACCGTCGGGCAGCCCGGTGTAGGCGGTTGCGATCCTGGTGAGCTGGCTGTCGGCCGCGAGCGCCTGGATCGGTCCGGCCGAGGTGGCGAGGCTGACGGTCGCAGACGGGGTATAGGTGATCTTCGCTGCGGAGGGTAGCAGCTGGTCATCGAGGATCACGGTCCCGACCTCCAGCTGGCGCAGTATGTCCGCGGTGGTGGCGTCCGCCGACCCGTCGGCGGGATAGGCGATGGTGCCCTTCTGCAGGGGGTCACGCCCCAACAGGTGGGCCAGCACAACTTCGCCAGTCTTGACGGCGTACTTCACCGTGTCCAGCTTCCGGGCGCGGACGAGCGCGGTCAGATCGGCATCTCCGTAGGGCAGTGCGAACACCACGCCTCCCTGCTCGGCGAAGCGCACGATGTCGGAGAGGAAAAGGGCCGCGTTGGCGTCCGTCTGCGCATGAACGGGCCCGCCCGGGGTGGCGTAGTCGTAGCCGCCCGGCTGCGCCATGATGGTCAGCGCCTGCACCAGGGTCGGATCGACGGCGAGCGTGACCGGCGGCGTGGCGGCGGTCAGCAGCCGGGACAGCCGGCCGCCCGGCTTCACCTCGTCCGCGAGCGCGTTGTCGGTCAGCCGGCCGTCCGAGCGCAGGCGCGGCTGATCTGCGATCGGCAGGACCGCGGCGACCGGTGTCCTCGGCTGCTGTGGGTTCGGCGCCCAGACCAGGAAGGTGTAGGCCGCGCCGATCGGTACCACGGCGCGGCCCCCGACGGAGCCGGTAATCCGTAGCTGGACCGGGTACACCCCCAGGCTCGGCGGCAGGTCCAGCGCGGCGCGATCGGCGGCGATCCGGAAGGGCACGGGCGCGGCACCCTGGATGGGCGGGGCGGCCAGCGGTTGGGTGCCGTCGCCGTTCGCGAGGACCACCTGGCGGTAGCTGCGTGTTCTCGCCGCGGCCGGGTCATCGGTCAGAGTGGCCAGCTGCCCGCGTGAGGTCACCCTGGCGCCGATCCACAGGCTCATGGAGAGGTGGGCCAGCGGCTCCCCGACCGTGGTGATGAGCTGGCCGCTGACGGAGAGCATGGTCGAGCCCCCCGGGGTGGGGGGACTCACCTCATCCAGATCGATCGTCACCGGATTCGGCGGACCGCCGGGTCTGGCTGCCGTGCCACCCGGAGTGATAGATAGCGAATTATCTGATTTGTCGGTGGATGAAGATGTGGAAGACCGTGGTGTTCTTGTGGATGAATTGTGGTGGGTAACCGGTTCGACGAGGACTCCCCCGGCCGGCACGGGGGTCGAAGCCGAGGCCGAGGCCGAAGCCGCGCAGACCCCGGGCACGGCCACGGCGAACAGGGCTAGCGCCGCGAGTATCGTCGCCCGGCGCAACGGCGCGCGACCGGTGGTGGAGATCGGCGGCGGCATGGGTTGATCGTACGAGTCCCCCGGCGACCAGCCGGCCCGCCTGTCCGGGACGCCGGGGTTACGGCTTGATTCCGCTGGGCCCTTCCCGGGCGGACGCCGAGAAATCATGATCATTGTTTTGGGTCCACGTAACGGATCATGGGCGGTGAGGCCGTAACCTGAAGGTGTGTCAGTGATCAGTCTGGACAATCCGCGAGACTCGGCCGAACGGGTGGTGAGTGAGCTGCTGAGGGTGCCGCCGGCCGCCGATGAGCTCGGTCGCGTCTTCACCGCGAACGGTTACCTCCTTCACCTCGTCGGTGGTTCGGTACGGGACGCCCTGCTCGGCCGGCCGGCGTCCGCCGTGTCCGGGGCCGCACCAGCCGATCTCGACTTCGCCACGGATGCTCGCCCCGAGCGGGTTCTGGAGATCACCCGAGGATGGGCGGAGGCGACCTGGGAGGCCGGAATCGCCTTCGGCACGGTCGGGCTCGCTCGGCACGGTGTCCGGTTCGAGATCACCACCTACCGTAGTGAGGCGTACGACCGGCAGTCCCGCAACCCGGCCGTGACCTACGGCGACAGCCTGGAGGCGGACCTGTCCCGGCGGGACTTCACCGTGAATGCGATGGCGGTGTCCGTGCCCGGCCATGACTTCGTCGACCTGTTCGGCGGGATGACAGATCTCGCCCGCGGCGTGCTGCGTACCCCCGCAAGCCCCGAGGCGTCGTTCGACGACGACCCGCTGCGCATCCTGCGGGCCGCCAGGTTCGAGGCGGCCCTGGGCCTCACCCCGGTACCCGAGCTGGTCGCGGCGATGCGCTCGCGGGCCGATCGGCTCGCGATCGTCTCCCCCGAGCGGGTCCGCGACGAACTGCGCAAGCTCATGCTGGCTCCTGACCCGGTCGCCGGTCTGGAGCGGTTGGTCGAGGTCGGGATCGCCGACATCGTGCTGCCTGAGGTGTCCGCCATGCGGATGGAGATCGACGAGCACCACCAGCACAAGGACGTCTACGCCCACACCATGACGGTGCTGCGTCAGGCGATGATCTTGGAGGAGTCGGGGGAGCCGGACGAGGTGCTGCGCTGGGCCGCGCTGCTGCATGACATCGGCAAGCCGCGGACCCGTCGGCACATGGCGGGCGGGCGGGTGTCCTTCCACCACCATGAGGTCGTCGGCCGGGACATGACCCGCCGTCGGCTCGCGGCGCTGCACTTCCCCAAGGACGTGACCGACGCGGTCTGCCGGCTCGTTTACCTGCACCTGCGCTTCCACGGATACGGGGCGGGCGAGTGGACCGACGCCGCCGTACGCCGCTACGTGCACGACGCGGGTCCCCAGCTCTCCCGGCTACACAAGCTGGTCCGCTCGGATTGCACGACCCGCAACCGGCGCAAGGCCGCGGCGTTGTCCCGGACGTACGACTCGCTCGAGGAACGGATCGCCGAGCTCGCCGCGCGCGAGGAGATCGCCGCGATCCGGCCGGAGCTTTCCGGGGACGACATCATGGCGCTGCTGGGGCTGTCACCGTCCCGGTTGGTGGGTCAGGCCCGGTCGCACATGCTGGAGTTCCGCTTCGAGCACGGGATCGTCGGCCGGGAGGCCGCCGAGGCCGAGCTGTTCCGGTGGGCCCGGGAGCACGAGGCGCCCGTTCCCGGTGAGCTCACGCCTCGGCGGGGGTGACCGGCCTGGGCTGGCCGTCCGGGCCGGGCTGGCCGTCCGGGCCAGGGTGGTCGGCCGACCGTGCCGATCTGGGCTCGCCGATGTGACGGATGATCCGGTCTTCCGGATGGCGGCGGGCGGCCCGGTAGTACAGGATCCCGGCGAGCGCGTAGCCGGCCCCGGCCACTAGGACCACCGGAACGGACCGGCCCTCGTCCGGCAGGACCACGGCGGCCACCGCCGCGGCGGCCACGAAGGCGACGTTGAACAGCAGGTCGTAGAGCGAGAAGGCGCGACCGCGGTAGGCGTCGTCGGTCTCCTCCTGCACGATGGTGTCCACGCAGATCTTGCTGGCCTGTGCGGAAAACCCGAGCAATGCTGCCGCGACGATGAACAGCGTCGAGGAAAAGGGCAGCCCGAGCGCGACCTCGACAACCCCGCCGAGTACCAGGACGAGGGCGATCCAGCTCGACTTCGGCATGCGCCCCGTGACGTGGGGAGTCGCGACCGCGGCGCTGACCGTGCCGGCCCCACTGGCGGCAACGACGGCGGCGAGCCCCGCGAGCCCGCCTTCCGGGCCAGTGAAGTAGTTGCGATACAGCAACACCGTCATCACGAGGATCAGGCCGTAGGCGGCTCGCGAGGTGGTGAGGGCGGCGAGCGCCCGCCGGGCCGGCCCGTGGTTCACCAGATAGCGGGCGCCGTCAAGCATGTCGGCGACGACCTGGGTGGTCTGCGCCCAGGCGCCCTGCCAGGCCACCGTCTCCAGCGGACCGAAGTCGCTCCGTCCCGCCCGCGCCGCGGTGACGGCGGCCACAAGGTAGGTGAAAGCTGCCAGACCGGCGACGAACGCCACCGTCCCGTCCTCGCCGCCGATCAGCCCGCGCAGTCCGCTGCCGACACCGGCTCCGGCGAGCGTCGCGACGGTGCCGGAGGTGACGGACAGGGCGTTCGCCGTGACGAGCCGGTCGAGGCCGACCACGACCGGGAGCCCGGCGGACAGCGCCGCCAGCACGAAGCGGTTCATGCTCACCGACGCCAGTGCCACCGCGTAGAAGTCGACGCCCGTCCGGCCGGTGGCGATCAGAGCGACCAGGATGCCCATCAATAGCATCCGGACGAGTGAGCAGACCACCAGAACCCGCTGGCGGGACACGCGATCGAGCACGATGCCGGCGAAGGGTCCGATGACGCTGAACGGCAGCACGACGATCGCGAGCGACGCGGCCAGGGCCGCCGCCGAGGTCGCCCGTTCGGGGGAGAACAGCACATAGCTGACGAGGCTCGCCTGGAAGACGCCGTCGGCGGCCTGGGAGGTGAGTCTGGACGCGTAGAGCATCCGGAACCCACGGCCGTGCAGCAGCTCACGAAGGTTCTCCGCCCGGGCCACGTCGTCAGCCTAGGACCAGACTGATCGACTCCGGGCACAAGGTCCGGCCGTCCCCTCCGGGCTGCCGGACACCTGTGTTTCCGACCGGGTCCGCTGGCCGGCCGATCCGACGAGGAGGACCCGACGAGAAAGATGAGGACGACGAGAAATCAGCCCTCGATCAGCCCTCGTCGCGGATGAATGCCTCCACCCTGTCCCGGGCCTCGTTGTCGCGGTACTGCTCCGGCGGGGACTTCATGAAATAGGAGGAGGCGGAGAGGACCGGGCCGCCGATGCCCCGGTCGAGCGCGATCTTGGCGCAGCGCACCGCGTCGATGACCACCCCGGCGCTGTTGGGGGAGTCCCACACCTCAAGCTTGTACTCGAGGTTCAGCGGCACGTCGCCGAAGGCACGTCCCTCAAGGCGGACATAGGCCCACTTGCGGTCGTCCAGCCAGGCGACGTAGTCCGACGGCCCGATGTGCACGTTGTCCCTGCCGAGGTCGTGAGAGACCTGGGAGGTCACGGCCTGCGTCTTGGAGATCTTCTTGGACTCCAGCCGCTCGCGTTCCAACATGTTCTTGAAGTCCATGTTGCCGCCGACGTTGAGCTGCATGGTCCGATCCAGGATCACGCCGCGGTCCTCGAAGAGCTTCGCCAGAACCCGGTGGGTGATGGTCGCGCCGACCTGTGACTTGATGTCGTCGCCGACGATCGGCACGCCGGCCGCGCGGAACTTCTCCGCCCACTCGGGCACCCCGGCGATGAACACCGGCAGGCAGTTGATGAAGGCGACGCCGGCGTCGATGGCGCACTGGGCGTAGAACTTCGCGGCGTCCTCGGAACCGACCGGCAAGTAGCAGACGAGCACGTCGGCACGGGTCTCCCGCAGGGTCGCGACGACGTCGACCGACTGCTCGTCCGACTCCTCGATGGTCTCCCGGTAGTAGCGGCCGAGGCCGTCGAGAGTGTGCCCGCGGGCGACGGTGACCCCGAGCGGCGGGACATCCGCGATCTTGATGGTGTTGTTCTCGCTGGCGACGATGGCCTCGGAGAGGTCGCGGCCGACCTTCTTCGCGTCCACGTCGAACGCGGCGACGAATGTCAGGTCCGAGACGTGGTACTCGCCCAGCCGCACGTGCATCAGCCCGGGGACCTGGGCCGACGGGTCGGCATCGCGGTAGTACTCAATCCCCTGGACCAGCGAGGCAGCGCAGTTGCCCACGCCGACAATGGCGACACGTACCGAGCCCATGACGGTCTGCTCCTTAGCTGAGATCTTCGTGGAAATGGGTCATCTGGGGCATACAGCTCCGCCGCGGCATTCCCGATCATGCTGGTCGGGAACAGGGACCCGCTACGGGATGACGTTCATCGGGTGGTCGGGACCTCGCCGTCGGGGTCCTGGCCGGCTGTCCGCGGGGCATGCCTGCTCCGGCCACGCCTGTTCACGTTTACATTCAGGTGCGCGTCGGCGTCGGCAGGTGTGCCGCCCTCCCGTGCGCGCGGGTCGTCCTGGCGGTCCGCCTGCGCCGGAGGGCTTCCCGGCCCGCTTGGGCGGGCCGGTCCGACGACGGGTGCCCCCGGCTGCACGGATCCTGTGGACGGGTTTGTGGACAAACCTGTGGATCCTGTGGACAACTGTGGTCCCTGGGTGCCGGTGGGGGTGCCGGCGCGTTCGGTCTCGATCAGCTCGTTCAGCCAGCGGACCTCACGTTCGACCGATTCCAGGCCGTGGCGCTGCAACTCGAGTGTGTAGGAGTCGAAACGCTCGACGGTCCGGGTCAGGGCCGACCGAACCTTCTCCCGGCGCTCCTCGAGCCGCCCGCGGCGACCTTCGAGGATGCGGAGGCGGACAGCGGCGTCCGTCTTCGAGAAGAAGACGAAGCGCACGCCGAACATCTCGTCTTCCCAGGACGACGGTCCGCCCTCGCCCAGCAGGTCCGCGAGCTTCTCCTTGCCCTCGCCCGTCAGGGTGTAGACGACCCGGCTGCGCCCGCCGAGACGGCCCGCGGCGCTGACGTCGTCCGCGGTGACGTATCCGGCGGACGCGAGACGACGCAGACAGGGATAGAGCGAGCCGTAGCTGAACCGGTGGAACGCGCCGAGCAGCGCCGCGAGCCGTTTGCGCAGTTCATAGCCGTGCATAGGGCTCTCGGAGAGCAGGGCGAGGACCGCCAGCTCCAGCATGATCCACCCCTCCTCGACCGTGATGCCCCGCGATGCGCCGCCGGTCGTTCCGCGAGCCGTGGCGGCTGGCCGCCACGGCTCGCGGAACGACCGTCTCGACATATCGAAGCGATACATCGAGGATAGGCGTCGCGGGACGAGTACCGCAACCAGGAATGACCAGTCGGCGACCGGGAGATGACAGATAGGCGCTCTGCTGGTGCATCCCGACCCCGGCCGGACCATCGATGGATCCACCGGCCGCCGAACGGGCGTCGCGCCCTGGCGAGGGTGTTCCCCGAGCCTGTGGAGCGTGGAAAACCCCGGCTGCCAGGGGATATCGGCCGAGATCCGCGCATCGGAAGGGGCCGGTGGCCGCCCGGGGCGGACGCTGTCCGACGGTCCCGTCGGTGGCCGGAGACCATCCCGCGCGGCCAGATCCCGGTGCGGGCGGGCTCACACTGTCATCCGGCTCACAGCCGGGATGTGTGAGGTGGGAGACGGTTTGGCGTCTGTCTGGACCGTCTGTCTGGACCGTCTGTCTGGAAGCCGACTCCGGCGTACCGTTGCTGGCATGCGTCCGCGGTCGGTCATCGACTACGCGCTCGCCCGCCGGGCGACGCTGGCGGATCTCTTCGCGGGCAGAATCTCGCCGTTGGATGCCTGTGACGCGCATCCTTATCTGCTGCGGGCGGCCAGGTACCACGGTGAGCGGACCACGAAGCGATGCCCGGTCTGCCGAGGCGGCGATCCACTCATCCATGTCACCTACGCCTACGGCGACGAGCTCGGGGAGAGCTCCGGCCGGGCCCGCATCACCAGGGAGCTCCCCATGCTCGCATCGAGGTACAGCGAGCTGCAGGTCTATGTGGTGGAGGTGTGTCCGCCCTGCGGCTGGAACCACCTGGTCACTTCTTATGTGATCGGGACGGGGGAGCCGAAGGCGAAGAAGCAGGCCCGGCGGCGGACCGCGGACCGCTGACGGCTGGTCGTCCCCGAGAGGCGCGAAGGACGCCCTGCGCGAGGGGGCGGAACCCGGCGTGAGATCCTGGTCTGCCATGTGGGTCTCATGGCAGGTCCTGGCGTGGCATCCGCCATGGGCTGACCTCGTCACAGCCTCGTCGGGTGAATGCGGCGAGTGAGCGAACATCACGTGGTCGGCCCCGGTCCGATGGTGGACCGGTGGTCGCCGGGATCGTGCATGGTCCGGGCCGAGACGGGCCGGTTCTGTGGATCCTGTGGATCCTGTGGATCCTGTGGAAATCGGACCTCCGGTGATGGTTGGGGGCGCCGGCCCGTCTCCTGCGGCGGTCCGGGTACCGGGGAGTCCCGCGGCGACGGATGGAGCGGTTGGTGAGCTCTCCCTACGATCAGGGCTCTAGTCGGGGTGGTCCTGCACCTGACCGAGCATGGCCTAACCCGGACGGCCAGTCCCGGGTAACCGCGGACCGGGTACCCCCGGACCGCGCCCGGCGGCCGGAGCAGGCCCAGGCAGGCCAGGCCCAGGCAGGCCACGTCCAGGGACGCCGGCTGGTGCCGCCAGCGGGCCGGCCCACCGGCGGGCGAGGGGAGCGCACCGCTCTCGTGCCACCCGCGGCTCCCCCCGCCGCGGCGAGGACGAACATGCCGCCGGATGGTAGGACCGGTCGGGGTGCCGGTCCCGCCGCCGGGGGGTGGGTGCCGGACCGCGGCGTCGGGAAGTCCGACGTGCCCGGCCGTGAACCGTCCAGTGGTCGTCCCGGCATGCCCGTTGGCGAGGCGACCGGTCGTCGCCGAGGAGGCGGCGCGCCATCCGGTCGGGCGGCCCCCACCAGGCGGGTTCCCGGCCGTGGGTTCTCCGATCGGACCGCCTCTGACCGTGGCGTCCCCGACCGTGGGCCGGACCGGCCGGCCGCCGAGGTCAACACCCTGTACGACACCGTCGACCAGGAGGCCCTACGGCGGGTCGATGTCCGGGAACGCACCGTGGACGCCACCATCTACCACAAGGTGACGCCGGAGCAGGACTCCCGGAACGGCCGCCGCAACGGGGTGTCGGACCGCGACCGCATGACCGAGGTAACGCCCGCTCGGCAGGTGGCCGGTCGGCGCGACCTCACCCGCGCTACCGAGCTGATGGCCGTCCGGACCCGGGCACGGGAGGGAGGTGGATCGGCCGCTACCCGCCGGATGGCGGGTGGGCGACCGGGTGCGGATCGGATCGAGCCCCGCCGGACCGGTCCAGGCCGATCCTCCCGGGCGGAGATGGGTGCCCCGGGCGGGCCGGGAGGAACCGGGCGCCGCAACGGGAAGGCCTCCCGGCCGGGCCAGGGGCGACACGGCCCGATGTGGTGGCGACAGCGCCCGCGCTGGATGCGCCGTCTGGTCTTCGCCGGCTTCTTCTCCGGCCTTCTCCTGTTCGTCGCCGGCATCGGCGTCATCTACGCGGCGACCCAGGTCCCGCTGCCTGCCGAGGTGAAAACCGACCAGACGTCGATCATCTTCTACGGACCGCCGGCCGGCTCGCATCAGGACAACGGTGAGGAGCTTGCCCGGATCGGCACCGTGAACCGCACCGACGTGCCGCTCGCCGAAGTGTCCATGGACCTGCAGCACGCGGTGCTCGCGGCCGAGGACAAGAACTTCTATCACGAACCCGGTATCTCTCCCAAGGGCATCGCCCGGGCGCTCTACGTGCACCTCACCGGCGGGGAGCTGCAGGGTGGTTCGACCATCACCCAGCAGTACGCCAAGAACGCGTACCTGTCGCAGGAGCGGACCTTCACCCGCAAGATGCGCGAGATCGTGCTCGCGGTGAAGCTGGGCCAGAAGTACTCCAAGGGACAGATCCTGGAGTTCTACCTGAATACGATCTACTTCGGCCGGGGCGCCTACGGTATCGAAGCGGCGGCGAAGGCCTACTTCAACACCCCGGCCGCCAAACTCACCCCCGCTCAGGGGGCGGTCATCGCGGGCCTGATCCGATCACCCAACTACCTCGACCCGGCCAAGAACCCGGGTCCGGCGGCGAACCGCTGGCACGACGTGGTCGCGACGATGGTTGCCGAGGGCTGGGCTCCGCCGGAACTCGCCCAGCAGAGCCCCCCACCCGTGGCCGCGAAGGCGGAGGACGCCGCCGCCTCGTCCGATCAGATCGCGTACATCCGCAACCAGGTCAAACGTGAGCTTACGACCGTCGGGAAGATCACCGAGGACCAGATCAACCGCGGTGGACTGCGCATCACGACCACGATCGACAAGGGGCGGCAGTTCAAGGCCTTCCAGGCGGTGAGCGACGTGCTGGGCCCGGCGTACGCCGCAGTGCCGGATCTGCGTACCGGGCTCACCGCGGTAGAACCCGGGACCGGCAGGATCCTCGCCTGGTACGGCGGGTCGCTCTACGGCAAGGACGCACAGGGCCATGAGCAGTACGTCGACAACGTGTCAGGGGCGCAGGTGCAGTCCGCCTCCACCTTCAAGACGATCACCTTGGTCGCGGCGCTGCGCCAGAACATCAACCTCAAGTCGACCTTCGCCGCTCCCGCCAAGATCACGCTGCCGGGGAACTACGTGGTCAGCAACGACGAGGGCGAGCCGGGTGATCTCGGGTACAAGGATCTCATCGAGGCGACGGCGGGCTCCATCAACACGGTGTACGTACCGTTGGGGCAGAACATCGGCGTCTCGAACATCGTCAAGACCGCGCGCGACCTTGGCATCCCGAGCAGCACTCAGCTTCGCAACGAGGCGGGTATCACCCTGGGCCAGGACGACGTGCGCGCGGTGGACATGACCGCGGTCTACGCGACCCTCGCCGGCAACGGAGTGCGGGCCACGCCGCACATCGTCGACAAGGTGGTCGACGGCAAGGGGCAGGTGATCTACTCGGGTACCCCGGATGCGAAGCAGGTCATCCCGGCCGCGGTGGCCCGCGACGCCACGTACGCCCTGCAGAGCGTGCTGACGGATCCGAGCGGCACCGGGAAGCGGGCCCGGCTGGATGGCGGGCGCGAGGCCGCCGGCAAGACCGGGACGTCGAGCAACTTCCGGTCGGCCTGGTTCTGCGGATACACCAGGGAAATCGCGTCCTGCGTGAACATGTTCCGGGGCAAGGGCACCGAGCAGGACGTGCTGAAGGGCATTCCCGGCGCCGACAAGGGCGTCTACGGAGGTAACTACCCGGCCAAGGTGTGGAAGGCGTTCATGGATGCTGCGCTGACGGGGGTGCCGCCGTCGAAGTTCGATTCGCCGGCCTTCGGTGGCCTCGTGCAGGATAACGAGCCCGAGCCGACTCCCACACCCACCCCGGCGCCGAGCGCCCCATCGAGCCAGCCCGGCGATACCGGGCTCAACCTGGGCGATCTCCTGAACCCCAGTGGCAACGGCAACGGCAACGGCAACGGCAATGGCGACGGCAATGGCAACGGCAGTGGTCAGCAGGGTGCCGGCCAGCAGGGCCGGCCAGCTCGACAGACGGGGATCTTCTCCGACCCGTTCAGTTGACCGGGAGGTCGAGTTCAGTGCTGTCATGGGCTGTCATGGGGCGAGAATGACGGGCATGGCCCTGTCCCCGGCGTCCCCCGTCCGCGTCAGCCCGGCCCGGGAGGACCCGGTCGTCGCGGGGGCAAGCCAGCTCATCGGTGGGCCGCCGGGTGAGCACGCGGTCGTGCCCGACCGGCGTGGTTGGCTGACCCCGCTGCGGGTGCTGATGGCGATGGTCATCGTGGCTGGGGTCCTCGGCTATACCCAGAAGATCAGTTGCCGGGACACCCGGAACTGGACGCATGAGCACCAGTACACGGCGTTGTGCTACTCCGACATCGTCGCGCTGTACAGCCAGGAGGGGCTGGTCGACGGGAAGATCCCCTATCTGGACTACCCGACGGAATACCCGCCGTTGATCGGCGCCACCATGCAGCTTGTCGCCTGGCCAGCCGGTCTCGCGGACGGACCGCGGGCGGTCTACCGGGAGGAGAACGGTGAGCGTGTCTTCGACCACTACACGATGGACATGCGGTCGGCCGTCTTCTACGACCTCACCGCCCTGCTGTTCCTGATCGTGGCCTCGGTCGCGGTGTGCTGCACGGCGCTGACGGCCGGATTGAGGCGGATCTGGGACGCCGCTCTGTTCGCGCTGGCGCCGACCCTCGTGCTGCATCTGCTGACGAACTGGGACATCATCGCGGTGGCGTTCTCGGCAGGCGGCCTGCTCGCCTGGTCCAGGCGGGCTCCGAAGCTCGCCGGGATGCTGATCGGGCTCGGCATCCTCACGAAGCTCTATCCGGCCCTGTTCCTGCTCGGGTTGGCCTTCCTCTGTCTTCGGGCCGGGAGGCTGCGCGAACTGGCCCGGACCGTCTGTGCGGCGGCGGTGACGGTGCTGGTGGTCATCGTCCCGCTGTGGCTGACCGCCGGCTACTTCAACGCGGAGAACGCCCGCGTCGGCGACAGCATCTGGTCGACCTTCTGGCGAGGTGGTGACTGGACCCGACTGGTCGGTGGTGGTCCGGACAAGGCCCGCAACGCCATCGCCCGGTTTTTCGACCTGAACTCCGACCGCGGCGCCGACTGGGACTCGCTGGCGTTCGGCGCGACCTGGCTTGCCGGCCGCTACGACCCGGCCTGGTTCGGATCGCTGCACCTGGTGGTCTCCGCGCTCACCGCCGTCGTCCTCGTCGCGGTGGCGGCGGCCGCGATCCATCATCGGCCCGATGCGCGCCGGCTGGTCATCGTGGCGGCCGCGGCCGGCTGGGTGACGATCGTCGTCGCCCTTCCGATGATCCTGCAGGGCCTGCGGGACAACGGCCTGCCCATCTCCACATTGAACATCATCACTGGGGCGGCCCTGCTGGTCTCGGTGATCGCCATCGGGTTGCTCACCTGGCTCGCACCGCGCCGGCCCCGCCTGCCGCAGGTGCTGTTCCTGCTCGTCGTCGCCTTCCTGCTGACCAACAAGGTCTTCTCACCCCAGTACACGATCTGGCTACTACCGCTGGCGGCACTGGCTCGGCCCCGATGGCGGCTGTTCTTGCTGTGGCAGGCCTGCGAGGCGTGGGTCCTGTTCACCCGATTCATGCACTTCATCTACAACGACACGCATGGTCGTCAGGGCATCGACCGGGGATGGTTCGTCGGCGCGGTGGCCCTGCGCGACCTGGTGCTGCTCGTCCTGGCCGGATTCGTCGTCCGGGAGATCCTGCATCCGCATACCGACATCGTGCGGACCGGCGGAATGGCGTACCCGGGTGATCCGCGTGTCGCGGTCGGCTCTGCTGCCGCCGGCGATCCGGACGCCGTCGACGACCCTGCGGGCGGGGTGCTGGACCATGCCCCCGATGCCCGCGGCGGCCGGCCGGCGTGGGTGGCGGCGGCCACCGGCAAGCCGGACGGCGGCCCGGCCGCCGGCAGCGCCGACGGGGCCGGGTCCGGCGGTGCATGATCCGACCGGGCCGGGGATGGTCCGAGCGGCCTGGGCCCGGCTGCCGGAGCCGGTCCGGGCCGCGCTGCCGATCTGGTTCGGGAGCCGGGTCGCGGTCGCCTTGCTGGCGCTCGCTGCCGCGCGGGCCCTCACCTCGGCGCCGGCGCGAAACGCTCCCGGCCTGTGCACGCTCTGGGACCGGTGGGATGTCGGCCTGTTCACGAAGGTCGCCCGGTACGGCTATCTCTCCCCCGCCTACTCGGACCGGACAGAAGTCGACTTTCCCGGCCTCCCGATCGCGATGCGGATCGTCCATATCGTCGTTCCGGACTGGATCGTCGCGGGTCTGGTCGTGTCGTTCCTCGCCGGTGCGGTCGCGGTCGCCGCGCTGTGGCGGTTGGCCGCGGACGAGGTCGGCAAGCCCGCGGCGCAGTTCGCCGTCCTCAGCCTTATCTGCTTCCCCTACGCGGTGTTCCTGTTCGCCGCCTACTCGGAGGGTATCTTCCTGGGGTTCGCTACGGCGTCCTGGCTGGCGGCACGCCGCCGCCGCTGGTGGTTGGCCGGCCTGCTGGGCGCCGGGGCAGCATCCGCCAGGATCAGCGGTATTCCCTTCGGGATCGCGTTGGCCGTGCAGTACGTCGTGAGCCGGCGCTCCGCCGGCCTCCCGGTGTTCGCCTGGCCGGCGTTGTCGCTGGGGCTTCCACCCATCCCCGTCCTCGCTTATCTGGGCTATCTCAGGATTCGCACCGGGGGCTGGGGCTCCTACACGGACGCGATGCGGGACGGCTGGCACCGAGGCCTCGACTGGCCCTGGTCGGGCTGGGCCGCCACCTGGGCATCGGCCACGGATGGCAACGGTGCGTCGACCTTCGTCTGGTTCTGGCGCGGGGAACTGCTCGCGGTGGTCGTCGGGGTGCTGCTGACCATCATCCTGCTGGCCGGGAGACGGTGGGGTGAGGCGACTTTCCTCGGCGTGATGACCGCGATAATGGCCTGCACGAATTATTATGCATCGGGAATCCGTGGAATTCTGGTGGCCTTTCCGTTGTATCTGATGCTCGCGCGAGCCGCCGCGCGGCAGAGCTGGGTACAGTCGGTATATCTCTGTATCTGTACACCGATCATGGCAGCCCTGGTCGTCGCCTTCACGCAGGGGCAGTGGGTGGACTAGCCTTTCCCCGCACGGCGCCTTCGGCGCAGTGCGGGGGCCCCTGGCATGGGGGCTC
>NZ_CDWRCK010000067.1:14587-18231 GCF_977927595.1 Frankia sp. CcWB3 | reverse complement strand
GATTGGAAGCGGCGGCCACCGGAGCGGGGGCCGGAGCCGGAGCCGGAGCGGCAGGAGCGGGGGCCTGGGCGGGCACCGCCGGACCCGCGAGCCGGGGCTCCGGCGCGACGCGGTTCAGCGGCGTCAGCACGACCTTGCGACGCGCACCGCCGGTTGGACGCGCGCCCTCGGTGCGAGGCGCGCCCCCGGTTGGACGCGCACCGTCGGTTGTCGTAGCCGCGTCCATCGGCGCCTCTCCCTTCGATGTCCCGTCGGCGGCCACCAGGTCGGTGAACCACAGTCGTCGCGGGTTCATCCGCACGGGCTCCAGCGCCGCGCGGCGCGGTGGTTCCCGGCTGTGCCAGGCCTCCAGCACCACGTGAGCGTTCGTGCCGCCGAACCCGAAGCTGCTCACGCCCGCGCGCCACACGGGTTCGCCGTCCTCATCCGGCGCACCCCGCCACTCGACGGTGCGGTCGTTGATCCGGAACGGCGAGCCCTCCAGCCTGAGCCGAGGGTTGGGCTCGACCAGGTGCAGATGGGCGGGCAGCACGCGGTGCCGCATCCCGAGCAGCACCTTCAGCACGCCCGCGATCCCCGCCGCGGCCTCCAGGTGCCCGATGTTCGTCTTCACCGAGCCGATCGCCACCTGCCCCGCCCGCGGGTGCTGTCCGTGCTCGGCGTACAGGCGGTCGAACGCCTGCCGCATCCCCTCGACCTCGACCGGGTCGCCCAGCGGCGTGCCGGTGCCGTGCGCCTCCAGGTAGCTGACCGTGGTCGGCGCGACGCCGGCGTCCCGGTGCGCCTCGTACAGCACGTCGGCCTGTGCGCGGGGGTTGGGGGCGGTGAGCGACGGCGACCTGCCGACGTGGTTGACGGCGCTGCCCAGGACCACGCCGTGGATGCGGTCGCCGTCCACGACCGCGCGGTCCAGGGGCTTGAGCACCAGCACACCGACGCCCTCGCCGCGCACATAACCGTCGGCGGCGCGGTCGAAGGTCCTGCAGCGATGGTCGGCGCTGAGCATCCCGGATTTCGTGAACACGTCGAACAGACCGGGACTGAGGTTGACGTTGACGCCCCCGACCAGCGCCAGGTCGCACCCGCCGTCCCGCAGTGCCCGGACCCCGCGGTGGATCGCGACCAGCGCGCTGGAACAGGCGGTGTCCACGACCTCGCTGGGACCGCGCAGGTCGAGCAGGTGCGACACGCGGTTGGCGAGGATCGACCGGGCCAGGCCGGTGGCCAGGTGCGCCTGCCGCGGCAGGTTCGCGCGGGCGATCAGCTCGTTGTAGTCGGCGGTGGCCATCCCCGCGAAGACGCCGACCCGACGGCCGGCCACCTCGTCCGCCCGGTACCCGGCGTCCTCGAGCGCGCGCCAGACGGTTTCCAGGAACAGCCGGTGCTGCGGGTCCACCAGGCGGGCCTCGTTCGGTGACATCCTGAACAACGCCGCGTCGAACTCGGTCACCCGGTCCAGGAAGCCACCGCGGACGTCGCCCAACAGGTCGGCCCGGTCGGCGGGCGCCGGGCCGATGAGGTCCCGTCCGGCGGCGAGGTCTCGCCAGAACGACTCCAGGTCGTCCGAACCGGGCATCCGGCCGGCCATGCCGATGACCGCGACGCGCCTGTCCGCGACCGCGTCGGCTGCCGTCCCGATTCCCACCGGGCCCACCTGACCGGCGGCCGCGTGCTCGCAGGACTCACCGTCGCCGAACCGGCTGACCCGGCGCCGTCCGCCCGACGGCCACCGGCTCGGGGATCGGCTGCCCGACGACGTCACCGACCACGGCCACCGCGGGCGGGACGGGCGCAGCGGACGAAACGGGTGCAGCGGACGAGACGGTGACCGGACGGGCCCCGATCGCCCCGACCGCGGCGCCGTGGGCGGCGACCAGGTAGTCCGCGACGTCGGCCAGGGTCGGGTGCTCGAACAGTGCGGTGACCAGCAGGTCCAGGTCGTAGCGGCGGTTGATCCGGTCCACGGTCTCGGCCAGCGTGATGGAGTCGAAGCCCAGGTCCATGAGCTCGGCGGTCACGTCGATCTCCGCGGGCGGCACCAGGAGGAACTCCGCGGCCAGCTCGCGCAGCCACCGCTCCACCGTTTCCCGTAGCTCGCCGCTCGACAGCGCCTCCGCGTCAGTCGCGTCCGCCGGAGCGGCAGCCGCCCGCGCCGGAGCGGCCGGCGTGGACTCGCCGCCGGTGGGGCGTTCCATCACCAGACACCGGCCGGTGACGCCGTTGAGTACCGCGGCGAACACCCGCTCCCCGACCGAGGACCGCATCGGCGCCATGGACCATCGCCGCGCGAACAGCCGCTGTGTCCCCTCGTCCACGGCCATCCCGCCCTCGGCCCACAGCGGCCAGCCGATCGCCGTCGTCCGGCCACGGCGCAGCCCCCGCTCCCGCAGCCGTTCCCGGGTCTCCGCGAAGTCGAGCTGGAACGCGTTGCCGTAGGCGTAGTCAGCCTGGCCGACGTTGCCGGTCTCCCCCACCAGCGAGGCGAACAGCACGAAGAACTCCAGCGGCTCGTCGCGGGTGGCCCGGTCCAGCAGAAGGGTGCCGGTCACCTTCGGCCCGAGAACCTCCGCCACCTCCTGCGCCGTCTTGCGCACCGCACGGCTGTCCCGCGTCACCCCGGCGGCGTGCACGACGCCGTGCAGCGCGCCGTACCGGGCCCGCACGTCGACGACCAGCCCGTCCACGTCGGCGGGCGACGCGAGGTCGGTCGGCCGGTACCAGGCGGCGGAGCCGCCGCGCCACAACCGGGACACCGCGCTCTCGTCGACCGGGGAACGCCCGACCAGCACCAGGTTCACCGGCGCCTGGTCGGCCAGGAGACCGGCGAACCGCAGTCCCAGCGCACCCAGACCGCCGGTCACGAGGTAGGTGTGGCCCGGCCGCACAGGCAACCGCACGTCGGCGGGCAGCACGGCGGGCAGGGCGGTCAGCTCGCGCACCTCGCGTGCGCCGTCGCGGTAGCGGACCTCGGCGACACCGGTCGCCGTGTGCTGCGCCTCTCGTACCACCAGGTCAGCCCACGGGTCGCCGATCCCGACGACCAGCCGCACCGCCCGCACCCCGCTGTGCTCCAGCGCGAGCGTCTTCAGCACGCCGCCCAGCGCCGAGTGCTGCGGCTCGTCGGCCCGGTGCGCCACGACCAGCCGCAGCGGCACCCGCGTGTGGCGCCCGAGGACGGCGGTCGCGCCCCAGAGCAACGGGTCGACCACCCGCGTCGACGTGCGCGGGTCGGGCAGGACCGGGTCCCCCACCAGCGGGCACAGCACCACCAGGGCGTCCGGCAGCGGCCCCGACGCGAGGTCGCGGACGTCCGCCACCTCCACGACCCGCGCGCCCACCGCCGCGAACGCCTCGGCCGCGGCGTGCCGCGAATCCGGCTCCGCGCCCACGATCGCCACCTCGCGCACGTCGCCGGGTGGACCGGGGTTCACCGCCCCCCACACCGGCTCCAGGTAGTCCGCGGCCGGGGCCGGGGCCGGGGCCGGGATCGGGATCGGGGCCGCCGTCGCGGCTGGGACCAAGGCCGGGGTCGAGGCCGGGGCGTCGGTGTCGATCCAGAACCGCCGCCGCTCGAACGGGTAGGTCGGGAACGGCACCCGCCGCGGCGCCGGGTCCGGCCACAGCCGCCGCCAGTCCGCCCGCGC
>NZ_CDWRCK010000067.1:0-14472 GCF_977927595.1 Frankia sp. CcWB3 | reverse complement strand
ACCGGCCGCGGCCGTGCCCACCACGACCCCCGAGGCCGGGGAGCCGTCGGTGAAGCGCCGCAGCAGGTCGGCCAGCTCGGCGGTGTCCCCGGCGAGCACGGCCAGCCGCTCACCGAGATGCCTGCGACCGACCTGGCTGGTGTAGGCGAGCTCGGCGATCCCCGCGTCGGCGACGTGATCGGCCACCCGTCCGGCGTACTCCCGCAGCCGTTCGGTGGTGCGGGCGGACAACAGGAACAACCGCGGCCCGGTGACCCGCGCCGCCGGTTCCGGCGCGGCGACATGCTCCTCCACGACCACGTGGGCCCCGCGCCGAACGAGCTGATCCCGGCCCGCCGAGGCGACCCGGTCCACGCACGCAGCTCCCGCACCGGCTCCAGACCGCTGCGACCGAAGTCGATCGCGGGGTTGAGTCGACCGAGGTTCGCGGTCGGCGCGAGCTGCCCGGCACGCAGCTGGAGCAGCACCTTGGTCAGCCCCGCGACGCCCGCGGCGCCCTCCAGATGGCCGATGTTGGACTTCACCGAGCCGATCCCGCGTCGCTCGCCTGGGCCCAGCGCCTCCACCAGCGCGGCGACCTCGATCGGGTCACCCATGGCGGTGCCGGTGCCGTGCGCCTCGACATAGCCGAGGGTGGCCGGGGCGACGCCCGCCCGGCGCAGCGCGTCGGAGATCAGCGCCGCCTGAGCGTTCGGGTTCGGCACCGTGTAGCCGGCCGTCCTGCCGCCCGCGTTCACCGACGAGGCGCGGATGACGCCCCAGATGTCATCACGGTCGGCGAGGGCCTGGTCCAGCGCCTTGAGCAGCACCGCGCCCACGCCCTCGCCGGGCACGAAGCCATCGGCGCCCTCGTCGAAGACCTTGCACAGCCCATCCGGGGACAGCATGTTCAGCGCGCTCAGCGACACGTGGTGCGCCGGGTGCAGGACGAGGTTGACCCCTCCCGCGACGGCCATCCGGCACTCACCGCGCCGGATGCTCTCGCACGCCAGGTGCACAGCGGTCAGCAAGGAGGAGCAGGCACTGTCCACCGCGTAGCTGGGGCCGGACAGGTCGAGGAAGTACGACACCCGGTTGGCGATCGATCACCGCGACGAGTGCGCGCCCGCCAGCTCGCCGCTGTGCCACCTGGTCGCGCCCAGCTGCCCGTAGGTGCCGTACATGACGCCGACGAACACGCCGGTGGCCGGTTCGCGGGTGTGCTCGCCGAGGTAGCCGGTCTCCTCCAGCAGGTTCCACGCCGTCTCCAGGAACAGCCGCTCCTGGGGGTCGAGGAACGCCGCCTCACGGGCCAGGACCGAGAAGAACGCCGGGTCGAACCGGTCGACGTCCTCCAGGAAGGCGCCCCACAGGCTGGGAGAACGCTGCGGCGTGCCCGGCCGGGGGTCGTAGGTGGGCCGCCAGTCCCATCGCTCCCGCGGCACCTCGGTCACGCTCACCACACCCGCGGCGAGATTGCGCCAGAACGCCCGCACGTCCGGCGCGCCGGGGTATCGCCCGCTCACTCCGATCACGGCGATCCCCTCGGGCGCGGGGGACGAGACAGCGCCGCCGGATGCCGCACCGACCACCGTGGTAGCAGGTGCGGCGCCGGGCGCCGAACCGCCGCGCGGCGACGACCCGGGGCTGGTCGCCCCGGCCGTGCCCGGCGTCGCGAGCACGGCCGCCACCTTGTCGGGGCGTTCCCG
The DNA here is from genome assembly GCF_977927595.1 of Frankia sp. CcWB3. Classification (NCBI taxonomy): domain Bacteria; kingdom Bacillati; phylum Actinomycetota; class Actinomycetes; order Frankiales; family Frankiaceae; genus Frankia; species Frankia sp. CcWB3. The sequence continues at coordinate 12,784 of NZ_CDWRCK010000067.1, read as the reverse complement.
GGTCAGGTGGTCGGCCAGGGCCGCAATGGTCTGTCGCTGGAACAGCAACGTCGCCGGCAGGTCACCGAGATCCCGTTCCAGCCGGGTGACGATCTGCTGGCTGATCAGCGAGTCCACGCCGAACTCGTCGAACGTGACGTCGTCGTCGAGGTCCTCCGCGCGGTGCCTGAGCACCTCGGCGAACACAGCGCGCACGTAGTCCCGAGCCGTCCGCCGCGCGTCCGCCACGACAGGGCGCCGCTGCCCGTAGGCCTCCGGCGCGTCGAGTCGGGCCCACCATCCCGGGGACGCCCTGACCACCAACGCCTGCGGCACGCGCGCGGTCAGCAGCGCGTCCAGCGCGGCCAGTCCCTCGGCCGGTTCGACGGACCCCACGCCGAGCGCCGCGAGCCGGGCCCGGTGCTCGGCGTCGGCGACCGCGCCGACACTGCCCCAGTACCCCCAGTCGACGCTCAGCACCGGGAAGTCGGCACGGACCGCGAGGGCGTAGGCGTCCTGGTAGGCGCTGCCCGCCGCGTAGGCGCTCTGTCCGGGGCTGTCGACCACGGCGGCGGCCGAGGAGAAGAACACCAGGAAGTCCAGCGGCTCGTCGCGCACCGCCTGGAACAGCGCGGCGGTGCTGGCCGCCTTGGGCGCCATGACCTCGCGGAAGGTGTCGTCGTCCAGGTTCGCGACGGTCCGGTCCCGCAGCACCATCGCGGCGTGGAACACCCCGGCGATCGGCCCGAGGCGGTCGCGTACCGAGGCCACGGCCGCGGCCACCGCGGCGGGGTCGGTGACGTCCGCGCGAAGGTACTCGACTCCCCGCGGCACCTCCACGTCGGCGCTGCGGCCGAGCCAGGCCACCCGCGCCGACGCGGTGCGCAGCAGGTGCCGGGTCAGCGCCCGGCCGATGCCGCCCGCGCCGCCCACCACCAGGTACACCCCGCCCGCCCGGAACGGCTGACCGGGCCCGGCCGCCACCGGGTGGAAGACCCGCACGTGACGTCGGCCGCTACGCCAGGCGACCACCCGGTCGGCGCCGGGCTCGGCCACGGCCCGAACGGCGTCGAACACGTCGAAGTCCAGCACGGACACCGACCAGTCCGGCCACTCCCCGGCTACCGAGCCCAGAAGCCCCAGCAGGGCCGCCTGGTCGGGGTCGGGCCCGTCCGGGTCGCCGGGCAGTGCGACCGCGCCGCTGGTGACCACACGCAGCGACAGCGGCCGCCCGCCGCGCCTGGCCCGGGCGAGGTCGCGCAGCACCGGGAACAGGGCCTCGGCGTTACGGCTGCGACCGTCCAGCCGGGGCGCGCCCGCCGCGTCGGCTACCACATAGAGCGCGTCGCAGTCCAGGTCGAACCGCTCCCCCGGACACGCCAGCCGGGCGTCGGGAAGGACGCGGGCCAGCGTGTCCGCGGTGTCCGCCAGGTCAGCCGGGTGCAGCACGACCGTCTTCCCGTGGCGCGGGGCGGCGCCGGGCGTGGGTGCCTCCCGCCACTGTGGCACGCGCACCAGCCCAGCCAGCGGATCGCGGTGAGGGCGCAGCAACAGGCCGCGCACCCGCACGCACACGACGTCGTCGAGATCGACGAGGTCGACGTCGAACATCCCGCCGCGCCGCCGGACGACCGAGCGGGCCGGACCGGAAACCGGGGCCAGCACGTCGATCTGATCGGCGACGAACGGCAACCACGGCCCCCCGGCGTCGGACACGAGCACCGCGGCTGTCTGGAGCGCGGCGTCGAGCAGCGCCGGGTGCACCGTCAACCCATCCGGGTTCGGCGGGGCGGCCAGCTCGCCGACCGCCGTGTCGCGGTCGTGGCGCACGGAGCGGACCAGCCGGAACGCCGGGCCGTAGGCCAGCCCGGCCGCGGCGAAGGCGGCGTAGAGGTCGGCACCCTCGCGCACGTCGGGCAGGGCGCGGGCGATCTCGTGCGCCTCCACTGCGGGCGTGGCGTCGGGGACCGCCCCGATCGCGCCACGCACGGCGGCGGGCTCACCCAGGCCCGCGTCGACGGTGAACTCGCCCTCGGACACCTCGACCCGAGCCCGCCGCGGTTCGTCCACGACGAAGGGCCGCAGCCAGCGCACGCCCCGCAGCCGCACCGGCAGGTCGTGCCCACCGCGCCGCACCGCGTCCACCACCAGCTCGACAGCCGCGGTACCGGGGAGCACCGGCCTGCCGGCCACCTGGTGATCGGCCACGATCCAGTGGTCGGGGGTCAGCTGACACGCCAGCGGACCGACCGCCGACCGCCGACTCCGACTCCGGCCCCGGCCCCGGCACTGGCACTGGCACTGATGACGGTGACGATGACGGTCGCGGCGCGGCTTCCTGCCTGGACGCCGCCGGGGCGGCCGTTTCTGGCGTGGACGTCGACACGGGCCAGTGCGACCGGCGCTCGAAGGGGTAGGTGGGCAGCGGGACGCGACGCCTGGCCGGCAGGTGCGCCGACCAGTCGACGTCCTCGCCGGCCGCGTACGACGCGGCCAGCCGGTGCAGCTCGTCCGACGGCGCACCGGTGGTCGCGCCCCGGTAGGAGCCGGGCGGCAGCTCGCCCGCACGCACAGCCGCGAGCGTGGCACGCAGCTCTTCGACGTCCGAGGCCACCACCGCGAGCCGCCGGCGCAGGTGTCTGCGCCCCACCGCGAGGGTGAACGCGACGTCCGCCAGGTCGAGCGGGGTGTCGAGCGGGGTGTCGAGCGCGGTCGTCAGATCCGCGACGCGCCGGTCCAGCGCCTCGCCCGTCCGGCCGGACAGGACCACCACCGCCCGACCCCCGGCCCGGCGTTCCGGCACGTCCGGCGGGCTGGGCGCGGACTCCACGACGAGGTGACAGTTGGTGCCGCTGAACCCGAAACTGCTCACCGCCGCCACCCGCCGCCGCGCGGGCCACCGCTCGGCGTGGGCGGGCAACCGGAACGGACTGCCCACGAAGTCGATCTCCGGGTTGGGTGTGCGGAACCACGGTGCCGGGGGCAGCGTCGCGTGTTCCAGCGCCAGCACCACCTTGAGCAGGCTCGCGATGCCCGCCGCCATCGTGGTGTGTCCGATGGAGCCCTTCACCGAGCCGAGCACGCACCGGCCGGCCCGCCGGGGGTCGCGGCCGAACACCTGGTGCAACGCCTTGACCTCGATCGGGTCGCCCAACGTGGTGCCGGTGCCGTGCGCCTCGACGTAGTCGATGTCCTCGGCCGTCACGCCGGCCGCCTCGTGCACCGACCGGATCAGTTCGGCCTGCGCGTTCGCGCTGGGCGCGGTGATGCCGTTGGTGCGCCCGTCGCCGTTGACCCCGCCCGCGCGGATCACCGCCCGCACGTGGTCGCCGTCGCGCAGCGCCGCGTCCAACGGTTTGAGCAGCACGACGCCCACGCCCTCGCCGAGCACGATCCCGTCGGCGTCGGCGTCGGCGTCGAACGGCATGCTGCGCCCGGTCGGCGACAGCATGCCCGCGTTGCTGGTGCGGATGTGCAGGCGCGGCGTCGTCATGACCGCCACGCCGCCCGCGAGCGCGCTCTCGCACTCGCCGCGCCGGATGCTCTCGCACGCCAGGTGCACGGCCGTCAGCGAGGATGAGCACGCCGTGTCCACGGCCATCGTCGGGCCGCGCAGGTCAAGCAGGTAGGAGATGCGGGAGGGCAGGATCGACGGCGACAGCCCCAGGAAGGCGTGGGCGGTGTCGCGCTGCCCCGCCTCGGCGAGCACCTGGTCGTAGTCGCCCGCGCCGCACCCGACGAACACACCGCACCGGCCGGGCGCACGGTCGCCGCCGTAGCCCGCGTCCTCCAGGCACGTCCACGCCTCCTGGAGAAACAGCCGCTGCTGCGGCTCCATCGCCTCGGCCTCGACCGGGGACAGGGCGAAGAACGGCGCGTCGAACTCGTCGACCCGGTCCAGCATGGCCGCCCACCTGCTGTTCGTGCGGTCGGGCACCTGCTGGTCCGGGTCGAACCAGGGGTCGACGTCCCACCGGGAGGCGGGCACGTCGGTGATCGAACCGCGGCCCTCGACCACATTGCGCCAGAACGCCCTCACGTCGGGCGCGTCGGGAAACCGGCCGGCGATGCCGATCACGGCGATGTCGTCCGGTCGCGGGCCGGGTGCGGCCGCGGCGGTCTCCCGGCGTGCCGCCGGCACGGGGGTGAGCGTCACTCGGGTGTCGCCGCGCGGCTCGGGACCGATCGGCCCGCGCTCGCCACCCGCGTGGACCGCGAGTACCAGCGGCCGCGTCGCCCGTGCGACGGATGCCGTCGTCCGCCGCGCGAGCTGTTCCCGGGACGGCTGTTCGGCTTCCAGGGCCGGCGCGGACTCCTTCTCGGTGACCACCGGGTCGGTCTCGGGCGCCGCCGGCTCGCTGCTCGCCGAGGCGACCAGGCGCGCGCGGCCGGCAGCCGACGACACCACGGCTTCGGCCAGGGCATCGACCATCGGGTGGTCGTAGACCGCCGCCGCGTCCAGGTTCGTGCCGAACCGCGGGTTCAGCCCGCGCACCAGCTCGACCGCACCGATCGAGTCCAGGCCCATGTCGGCGAACGTCAGCGAACGGTCCACTTCGGACTCGTCGAGGTAGAGCACGGAGCACAGGGCCGCGACCACGGCGTCCCGCACCTCGTCGATCTCCGGCACCGCGGGTTCGAGCCCCACAGCAGGTGCGGGACGAGCGGCGCGCTCGACAACACGCTCGGCGGCAGGCCCGACGGCGGGTTCCGCGGCCACCCCGATCGTGCGGCTCGCGTGCTCGCGCACCCGCGCGGCCACCCCCTCGCCGACCAGATCGTCGTGCAGCCGAGCCTCCCGCCGGATGATCTCCGGCAGCTCGCCCAGCGCCCGTCCGGCCAGCTCGGCCTTGAGCGCCCGCACCGCGGGCTCCGGCTTCGCCGCGATCCCGTGCGCGAGGTCCAGCGCCACCGCCAGCACCTCCGCGCCGGGCACCACCCGCACCATCGCCCCGCGACGCGCCAGCTCAGCGCCGCTCAGCGAGCGGCCGGTCAGCATCAGCTCGGCGGCGACCGTCGGACCGAGCCGCCGCTCCAGGATGTAGGTCGCGCCCATGCCGGGTGTGATGCCGTAGTTCACGAAGGTCGCGCCGTAGGTGGCGTCCGCGGACATCACGACCACGTCGCCGTACAGGCCGAACGCGAGCCCGCCGCCCGCCGCGTGACCCTGCATCGCGGTCACCACGGGTCGGTCGCAGCGCAGCAGGCCTTTGTACAGGAACGACTGGTCGGTGAACCGGCTGCGGCCATTGGCCAGCTCCGCCAACTCCGCCAACTCCGCGCCCATACAGAACACCGGCCCGTCACCGGTCACCACGACCGCCCTGACCGCCGGATCGGCGGCGACCCGCGCGAACCGCTCGCTCAGCAGCCGCACCTGCTCCGCGTCGAAGGTCGGGGACAGCAGCCGGACCAGCGCCACACCGCTGTCCAGCACGCGCAGATCCACGCCGTGCCTGGACGAGCTCCGCGGACGAGCGCCGACGTCACGAGGCTCCGGCTCGCCCCGAACCGACTCGACGCGAACCGGCTCAGACCCGACCGGCTCGGGCTCGGTCGTGGCCCGCTCCATCCCGATCCGTTCGACGCCGGTCGCGGCCTGCCAGCCGCCCACCCAGCATCGCTCCTCGCGGAGCGGGTGCCCCGGCAGCGACACCCGCCTCGGCCGGGCCGGACCGGTCGGCGCCGCGCAACGCGCCCAGTCGACCTCCGCGCCCGCCACCCAGGCACGCGCCACCTCGTCCAGGCGCCCCGCGTCGTACGCCGCGACCAGGTCGCCGCGCTTCCCCGACCCCGCGGTGCCGTGGTGTTCCCCCGGTTCCGGCTCGGCGCCGCGCGCCACCCGGTCCAGGGTCGCCCGCAGCGCGGCCACGCTGTCGACCACCACCGCGAACCGCCGCCGCATCGGCTCCCGACCGACCCGCGACATGTACGCCACATCGTCCAGCCGGGGCGTCGCGCCGGCGACCACCAGCCCGTCCACAGTCGTCCAGGGATCAGGGTCGCCGTCGAGCTCCCGGCGCAGCGCGGCGAGACCGGCCGCGTCGAAGCCGAGGTCCGCCAACGCCTCCGCACCCGACAGTGCCGACTCCGGCACTCCCAGGTGGGCGGCGACAACCTCGCGACCGCCGCGGACCGCCGTGCCGGGCTCGAGGTACGAGCGGATGGCCCGCGCCTGCTCCCGCAGCGCCTCCTCGTCCTTGGCGGACAGCACGAACAACGCGGGTCCGGGGAAAGGCGCGGCGCGCTCCACCTCGGGCGCCTCCTCGACCACGATGTGCGCGTTCGACCCGCCCGCGCCGAAGGCGGAGACGCCAGCCGTCCGCCGCCCGCCCTGGGGACGTGGCCAGTCGCGGACCTCCCGCTGTACCGCGAACGGCGAGCCCGCGAAGTCGAGCTGTGGGTTGAGCTCCGCCGCGTGCAGCGACGGCACCAGCACGCGGTGCCTCAGCTGCCCGATCATCTTGGTCAATGCGGCGATGCCGGCGGCGCTCTCCAGGTGGCCGATGTTGGACTTCACCGACCCGATCGCGCACCGCGGCGGCCCGGCCACGCCCTTCGAAGGCACGCCGCAGGCCTTCCAGTTCGATCGGGTCGCCCAGGGAGGTGCCGGTACCGTGCGCCTCGACGTAGCCGACGTGACGCGGGTCGACACCGGACGCGCGCACCGCGTCACGAACCAGCTCCGCCTGCGCGGTCGGGCTGGGCACGGTGAAACCGCTGGTGCGCCCGCTGTGGTTGATCCGGGTGCCCTTGACCACGGCGAGCACGCGATCACCGTCGCCCAGCGCCGCGCGCAACGGTTTGAGCAGCACCGCGCCCACACCCTCACCGGGCACGTACCCGTCGCCACCCGCACCGAAGGCCCGGCAGCGCCCGTCGCTGGACAGCCACTGCCCGTGGGCGAGTTGCAGGTACTTCTGCGGGTGCACCATCAGATTCACCCCGCCGGCGACGGCCAGGCCGCTCTCACCGCGCCGGATGCTCTCGCACGCCAGGTGCACGGCGGTCAACGACGACGAGCAGGCCGTGTCGACCGCCATGCTCGGGCCGTCGAGGTCGAAGGTGTAGGAGACGCGGTTGGCGACCGAGGCGTGCAGCGCGGTGGGCGCCACGCCGTCCTGGTCGGTCACGAACTGGTAGTGGTTCCACATCACGCCGACGAACACGCCGACCCGCCGCCCGCGCAGCGCCGAGGGCGGGTAGTCGGCGTCCTCCAGTGCCTGCCACGCCGTCGTCAGGAACAGGCGCTCCTGCGGGTCCATCCGCTCGGCCTCGCGGCGGGAGATGCCGAAGAACGCGCGGTCGAACTGGTCCGCGCCGTCGACGAACCCGCCCTAGCGACCATAGGTGCGGCCCGCGCGACCGCGTTCGGGGTCGAAGATCGCCGCGTGGTCCCAGCGGTCGGCGGGCACCTCGGTGACGCTGTCGCGACCGGCCACGAGGTTGCGCCAGAACTCCTCCTCGTCGGCCGCGCCCGGATAGCGGCCCGCGAGACCGACGACCGCGATGTCGTCGACGACCGCGAGGCCGTCCTCGTCCGGCGCACGTTCCCGCGCCGTGGCCGGCGGCGGTTCCGCCGCCATGCCGTCACCCGTTCCCGCACGGTGGCGGGCGACGGATCCGCGGGCGTGGCCGGCACCAGGAGTCGCGTCAGGGCCGGTGCCCGCAGCGGCTGCTCCGAATGTGCGGCGACCAGTACCGGGCCGTCGCCGAACGCGCGGTCGAGCAGGTCGAGCGCCGCGTCCGCGGGCATCGGATGAAGCCCGTCCGCCGCCGCGCGGGCCAGTGCCTCGGCGGTGGTCCGCATCCCGCCCTCGGACCAGTACGGCCAGGCGATGGCCACGGCGTCGCCTCGGGCCGCGGCGAAGGAGTTGAGGAAGGCGTTTCCGAAGGCGTAGTCGGCCTGACCAGGGCTCGGGATCATCGACGAGAGCGAGGAGAACAGCACCATCCTCGGCCGCAGGTCGGCCGTAGCCGCGTCGAGATGGAGCGTTCCGGTGACCTTCGTCGCCAGGACCGCCGCGCTGTCGGCGAAGCGCTTGCGGAAGTGCAGCCCGTCGCGCACCACACCCGCGCAGTGGAAGACGGCGTCGATCGTGCCGAACCGGTCGCGGGCGTGGGCGACGAGAGCGGCCACGTCGGCCTGGGCGGTCACGTCGGCACGCAGGTACACGGTCTCGGAACCGAGGGCCCGGCACCGCTCGACCAGTGCTTCCGGCACGGGACCGCGCCCGCTGAGCACCAGCCGGGCTTGGTACCGCCGGGCCAGGTGCTCGGCGACCAGCGCGCCGATACCACCCGTCGCGCCGGTCACCAGGCACGCGGCGCCCAGGGTGAGCGGGGTGCCGGCCGGGGCACCGGGCGCCAGCCGGCGCGCGAACCGCCCGCCCGCGTGGCGGAGGTCTGTGTCCTCGCCCCCGTCACGCAGTTCGGCGAGCACCGCCTCGCCCACGTCGCCCGCCTGGTCCACGCCGACCGCGCGGCACCGCAACCACGGCGTCTCGGCCGTGACAGTGTGCGCGAAGGCGGCGGCCGCCGCCGCGCCCGGCTCGTCTCGGTTGTCCATGACGCGGTGCACGAACAGGACTCGACGCTCTCGGCGACCGCCGTGCTCCGCCAGCGCCGCGGCCACCGCGGCGCAGGTGGCGAAGGCGTCGAGGGGGCCCGGCGGCAGGCCCACGACGACCGACGTGAGGTCGTCCTCTCCGACGAGCGCGCCGACGACCGCGTCACGGTCTGGCGGGACCCGCACGACGCGGCCACGCCCGGCCAACGCGACGGCGATGTCGTCCTGGACCGCCACCAGGAGGATGGTCCCGACGTCGGCACGATCAGACCGGCTCGGGGCCGCCGTCCACGTCGGACGGAACACCTGAAGGCAGGCGACCACCGCGTCGGCGGGCCCGGACGTCGCGGGCGGCGATGTGTCCGTCGGCCAGGTAGCCGTCGGCCGGGTAGCCGGCAGCCCGACAACCGGCAGCGCTGTGTCCGTCGGCCCGGCCGGAGACGGGGGAAGCGTGATCGAGTAGTGCTCGCCCAGGTGCGCGGCGAGGCTGTCGACCGTGCTGTGCTCGAACAGCAGGGTCGGGTACAGCCTCGCCCCGACCAGGGTCTCCAGATCGGCGCTGAGCTGGAGCATCTCCGTGGAGTCCAACCCGAGTTCGTGGAACCCGGTCCGGGTGTCCACTCCGGACGCCTCCCGGCCCAGCCGGGCCGCGACAACCCCCCGCAGGTACGCCACCAGGTCCGGCCCGGTCAACGCCACCGCCCCGGCTTCCTCGACCAGCTTCCTGATCAGCCCCGCGTGCCGCACCCGTTTGCACGTCAGACCCTACAGCCGCGCCACCGGGCGGCCGCTGTCCTCGTAGAGCTCGACATCGTTGCGCATGACCTCGCCCGACTCCGGGACCGTCTCCACCGCTGGCACCCGCACCCACACAGGACCGCGTAGCGGTCGGAAGGAGCGGAAGCTGTCGATGTAGACGGGGATGAACGGGTCGCCGCCGGGCGGTGGAACCTGGCCGAACGCCACCAGCGTGGCCGCGTCGAGCTTCGCCGGGTGCAGGTGGAACCCCTCGTCGCCCTGGTCCTCCGGGTGCAGGTCGAGCCGGGCCAGCAGGCCGCCGTCGAGCAGGTGGACGGGCCCGAACGCCTTCATCGGCCGACCGTGCTCGATGCCCTCGCCGGCGAGCCTGCCGGTACAGCTCCTCCATGTCCTTGTGCCGCGAGGAGCGCAGCACCAGCGCCCGCGGGTCGATCGGCGCGGGTGGCGGCCCGTCATCGTCGACCAGGGAGCCGGTGAAATGGGGCAGCCACTCGCTGCCGCCGACGGGTCGGCTCTGCGCCGACACCGCGCGTACCCCACCCGACGGCGGCGCGACGAGCACGCGGACCTCGAGGGCCGAACCGGGGCGCGCGGCGATCGGCGTGGTGAACAGCACCTCGCGCAACGACGTCCGCGCGGGGTCGAGGCCGCGCCCGCTCAGCACACGGCAGACCACGTCCAGGAAGACCGCGCCGGGCATGACCGGGACGCCGTGGACGCTGTGGTTCCGCAGCACCATGTCGTCGTCGCCCAGGGAGAAGCGGCACTCGATCCGGTCGTCCTTCATGAATGAGCCTTTTCCATCGTCGACTCCGACCTTCACTCAGGCCCTGGCCGACGCGAGCCGACGGCCGGCTTCACCGAAAAGGAGCATCCGATCGACTTTTCCATGCGCGTTCAACGGCGGTTCCGGCTGCCACCACACGTGCCTGGGCAGCATGTGGCCGGGAAGCACGTCTGCCAGCGCGCGGGCCACGGCCACCAGGTCGGGCTCGCGGCCGCCGAGCAGGTAGGCCACCAGGACCTGCCCGGCGCCGCCAGGCACCGTCAGCGCCACCACGTCCACGCCGGCGACCCGGGCCAGCGCGGCCTCGACCTCGCCCAGCTCGACGCGGTAGCCGTTGATCTTCACCTGGTTGTCCTCGCGGCCCAGGTGCACCAGTGCGCCGTCCGCGCGCACCCGGATCCGGTCGCCGGTCCGGTACCAGCGTCGGCCGTCGCGCTCCACGACCCGCCCGGCGTCGTCGGCCGGGTCGAGGTAGCCCGCGAACACCTGAGGCCCGTCGACCAGCAGCGACCCGACCTGGGCGCCCGCGCGCCCGGCCTCGTCCACGACCAGCAGCGATGTGCCCTCGTTGGGCCAGCCGATGGGCACGGTGCCCACGTCGCCGTTGTCCGGGTGCCACCGGTAGGCGGTGCACGCCATGCTGGCCTCGGTCGGCCCGTACAGGTTGTCGACAACCCCGTCGCCCATCGCCTGGTACCAGTAGCGGGCGGCGTCCACCGGCAGCTGCTCGCCGGCGAACGCCGAGTGGCGCAGCCCGCCGAGGCTGCCGGCACACAGCGCGTCACGCAGCCGCAGCGCCCGGACCAGGCTGGGAGTGCTGTGCCACACGGTCAGGCCGTACTCGCGCACCCAGCGGACCGGGTCGAGCGCCTGCAGCCGCGACAGCACGCACACGCACGCCCCGGTCGCCCACGCCGGGAACAGGTCGCACAGCGCGAGGTCGAACGTGGTCTCGTGGATCTGGCTGAACCGGTCGTCCGGGCCCACGTCGTAGCGGGGCAGGCTCACCTCGATGAACGTGGAGATGTTGCGGTGGGTGATCGGCACGCCCTTCGGCACCCCGGTCGACCCGGAGGTGAACAGCACGTAGGCCAGCTCGTCGGGCGACCGGTCCGGGCGCACGAAGTCCGCGTCCTCGACCACGGTCGGTACGGCCACACCCCGCGGCACCACATCCCGCGGCACCACGACCGGCGAGCTGGGCGACAGCAGCGCCGCCAGCGAGGCGCCCGCCACCAGCTCCGCCGCCTGCGCCGCGCCGGCCGGGTCGACGATCAGGGCCTCGCAGCCGGCGGCCCGCAGCACCGCGGCGTTGCGGCGCACCGGGTTCTCCGGGTTCAGCGGCACCACCGCCGCGCCCGCGTAGAGCGCGGCCAGGAAACCGATGTACGCCTCCGGCGGCGTGGTCGCGGCCCACGCCGCGGCACCGCGGTCCACCTCGGCATAGGTCCAGAAACGGTCCAGCACGCGCAGCGCCGGCCCGTCACGATTGCGGCGCAGGCCGTCGCGGAACCAGTCGTCCAGCAGCCTGGTCGAGCCCTGGTGCGCCAGGTCGTCGGATCTGGTCACCGGCGCGCGGCCCGCACGGCGTCCCACAACGTGCCCGCCGTGGCGAAGGTGGCGGGCACCAGGGCCGGGGCCGGGAAACTGAAGCCGTAGGAGGTCTCCAGGGCGGCGGCCAGTCCCACCATCGCCATCGAGTCCATGCCGTGCGCCGGCAGCGGCGTCCCCAGTTCCAGCGGGGCCTCCGGCGGATACTCGGCCAACGCCGACCGCACCAGTCTGTCGAAGGTGTCGTCCCACGAACCGTTCACGGCGCGTGACGCTAATCATGCGACCGCGACCGTGCTGCGCACTCTTGAGCAGCACCGGCGTCGCCGCGGCGGCCACGATGCGACCGCCGAAGAGGAGGAGCCGTTGCCCCGCGTACTGATCGTCGGCGCCTCGCCCGTGCTCGCGGGCCATATCGCCGCTCGCCGCCTGTCCGACGCGGACGTGCGGCTGGTGGCGCTGGCGGGATCGGCGAGCGCGCTGCGCGAGTTCGTCCTGAACCTCGACACGTCCGCCGCCGCCCGCCGGAGGGCGTTCGAGCGCGAGGTGGCCGACCCCCGCGGGCTGCCCGACGTGCTCGCCGACGCTCACGCCGACGAGGTGTGGTGGGTGGCGCTTCGACCGCGGCCAACCGCGGTCCGGGCCGTGCTGCGGGCGCTGCGCGGCCTGGGCGCGACCCGACTGGTGCACGTGGGCCCGACCGGGCACGCGACGCTGGAGCGTGAGGTCGTGGAAGGCGCGCTCGCCGCGGGCGTGGCCTGGCGGGTGGTACGGGTGCCGCCCGTGGTGGACGAGCGGGCGGTCGCGCTCGGCGAGACACCGCCGGGTCCCCACCACCTGTTCGACGCGGTCCACTCGGTGGTGGCCGAGGTGACGGACCGGCTGCCCGACTACTTCCGCGACTATCCGCTGCGACTGCCCGACCGCGGCACCGGGCTGGTGTTCGCCCGCGCCCGCGATGTCGCCGGCCAGGCCGTCGCGCCCGGCGAGGGCGTCCACACCCTCGCGCTCCCGGCCCCGACCCCGCTGGCCGACCTGCTGCCGGTGATCTCGTCCTGCTACGGCGTGACGTGCACCGCGATCGGCCCGCCGACCGACGTGGACCGCCTGCTGGCGCTGCGGCTCGACGGGCTGGCCAC
>NZ_CDWRCK010000066.1:2309-18836 GCF_977927595.1 Frankia sp. CcWB3 | reverse complement strand
GCGCATCTCGGTCACAACGGCGATGGTGGGTCTGGAAGTCATGATCCCAGACTTGCCCGGCCGCCCCCGCCGACGCCAACACGTTGATCCACATGTGGACAGCCAGCCCACTCCCACACCCCCTCCGACGCCGTTCGGGGGACCTACGCACGGTCTTCACCCCCGAAACCGTGCCTTGCTCCCCCAAACTCGTATCCAGGGCGGCCAGGGCAGGGGGTGGCGAGGGACTCCATGAGGTCCGGGGTGACGTCGTGCAGGCTCGCCAGGAGCGCCGCGAGCCCGGCGGGCACCGGCTCGCCGCGAGCCGCGACACCCGGGGTCCCCGCGACACCCGAAACGGTCGAAGACCCCGAAACGGTCGAGGCGGCCGACGCGGTCAGGTCGAGCAGATCCGGCATGGACGGGATCATGATGGTCGCGCACCCGGCCGCCACCCCGGCGCGCGCTCCCGACGGGCTGTCCTCCAAGACGACACAGCGGACCGGGTCGACGCCGAGCACCCGGGCGGCGGTCAGGTAGGGCTCCGGGTCCGGCTTGCGGCGAGTGACCTCATCACCGGCGACCGTCACGGCGAAGAACTCGTCACCGACGACGTGCAGCACCGGCTCCATCAGGTCGCGGAAGGACGAGGAGACCAGCGCGGTCGGGACACCCGCCGCCCGCAGCGCGACGAGCAGTTCCACCGCCCCGGGCTGCGGGACGATCGCACCGGGCTCGCGGAACAGCTCGGCGGAGCGGCGCAGCAGGAACTCCGCCGTCGGCACCACGTCGGACGCCGGCCGGCCGAGCATCGACACCATGAGCGGCACCGCGGTATCGATGCCGTGGCCGATCATGGCTCGTTTCATCGCCGGGGTGAACTCGCCGCCCAGCCGCGCCGCCGCCTCGTGCTCGGCGATGGTCCAGATTGGCTCGGTGTCAACGAGCAGGCCGTCCATGTCGAAGAAAACCGCCGCAAGGCTCCCCACGTCCACTCCTAGCTCAGGTAGCTCAGGTAGCTCGGTAGCTCAGGGTCGTCCGGCCGCAGTGCCCGGTTGACCGGCCTAGTGCCGGGTCGGCCGCACGGTGCCCGGGTGACCGCACGGTGCCTACGCGGCCGCGAAGTACTTCGCCTCCGGGTGGTGCAGGATGATCGCCGAGGTGGACTGCTCCGGCACGAGCTGGAACTCCTCGGCGCGCGACGGGCCGTCGCCGTCCTCGGAATTCACCGAGTCGAGGCAGAGGCTGGCCGCCTGCAACAGGGTGCCCATGGCGCCATCGGCCACCAGCACACGCTCGGCCAGGACGGACACCAGATCATCGTGCACTGACCAAGGGTACCGGGACGGGTTTCGCCTGCCGCCGGTACGGTTTACCCTCCGTCCGGACGCCTCCGAGGATGCCGGCCACGGGCACGACGGTGACCACGGCAGGCTGATCACAACACAGGGACCACGATGCGGTGACCACGGCACGGTGATGATTGCGGGGTGGGAATGCCGGACGCGTCCCGGCGGGTTGCCCATGGCGCGACCGCGGGTGGCACAGCCGGGGTGGCACAGCCGCGGGAACGGAGGGCGTGATGTCGGACCGCGCGGGTGTGCTCGGCGCGGTGGTCCGCACGAACACGGGCTGGGGCGCACCGGTGCGGCGGCGGCCCTAGGCCGGGCCGTTCGCATTTCCGCGACGGCGGGTATCCGTCCAGAGCCGATACGGTGCAGCCACCGCATCGATCCGGAATGGATGTCCGATCCGCCCGGGTCTAGCGCCATCGAGAGACCGAGGAAAGGCGTTCCCACGAGAACATCGGCAGACTGGACCAGCGTAGGTTCCCCGCGGACGACCGCTGGTCGCCCGCGGGTCACCGGCTCACGGGCCATAAGGGAGGCTGAGGTCACGCATGTCGGCTCTGGGCAGGAGTCGTCTCCGTGAGGACGTACCGTTGCACTGTCACGGGGGCAGTGGGCCGCCGCGGGGCGGCAGGAGGTAGTAGGTGATCGAGTTCTCCGGCGCCGGTCAACTACGGTCGCCGGTCGTAGTAGCCGCCTTCGAAGGGTGGAACGACGCGGCCGATGCCTCGTCCGCCGCCGTCGAGCATCTGGAGACCGCTTTCAAGGCCCGTGTCATCGGTGCTATCGACCCCGACGACTACTACGACTTCCAGGTGAACCGACCGACGGTGAGCGGGACCGACGGGGCTTCCCGGAAGATCTCGTGGCCGACCACCCGCCTGTCGGTGGCGCGGCCACCGAAGTCCGAGACGGACCTGGTGCTGATCCGCGGACTGGAACCGAACATGCGCTGGCGTGGGTTCACCGACGAGCTGATCGAGGCCGTCCACGCCCTCGGCAGCGACATGGTGATCTCCCTCGGGGCGCTGCTCGCTGACTCGCCGCACACCCGGCCGGTCCCGATCAGCGGAACCGCCGGGGACGCGGCGACGGCTGCCCGGCTCGGACTGGAACCGTCCCGTTATGAGGGGCCGACCGGCATCGTCGGCGTCTTCGGGGAGGCATGCGCACGGGCCGAGCTCGCCTCGGTGTCGTTCTGGGCGGCGGTGCCGCACTACGTGGCTAACCCGCCCTGTCCCAAGGCGACCCTCGCGCTGCTGCGCCGAGTGGAGGACATGCTGGACATCGAGATCCCGCTGGGTGACCTTCCTGAGCGGGCGAAGGCATGGGAACGGCAGGTGGACGAGCTCGCCGCCGGGGACACCGAGGTCGCCGAGTACGTCCGTTCCCTGGAGTCACGCGAGCCCGAGACGGCGCTACCCGAGGCCAGTGGGGACGCAATCGCCCGGGAGTTCGAACGGTACCTGCGCCGTCGCAGCCAGTAAAGGCCAGGAGGAGAGCCAGCTCGGTAGAAGAAGCTGCCCCTCTCCTCCGGGCTACTCCTCTCCTCGACGATCTCGCTACTCCTCAACGATCTCGGCGTCGATGATGTCCTCATCGGCGCCACGGCGGAACGGCACGTTCGCCGAGTTCGTGGCCGGTTCGCGCGGGGTGTGGGGTTCCGCGTCCGCGACGTCGGCCTGACGATGCCGGCCCGGGGAACGCCGCCCCGTGCTGGCGACGCGACCGGTCGCCCACGCGGTCCCGGAAAGACCGGAAAGATCCGACGGTCCCGCACCGCCCGCGGGGAAACCGGCGGGACCGGCTCTCCCCGGACCGAACGGCGACGACCCCCCGGGCTGGCGGCCATACGACAGGTCCGGCGGAACGCCGACGGGTGAGGCAGGCGGCATCGTCGGCCCGTCGACCACTGAGGTCCCCGCCGATCCCGAGGTGCCCGGCGTTCCAGGCGTGCCCGGCGTCGTCGGCGCGGCCGTACCCGCCCGGGCCAGGTCGGTGACCGCCCGGTCCACCTCGTCGGAGGCCAGGACCCCGCGCAGGCGCAGCATCGCACCGATGATCTCACCCTGCTGGTGACGCAACGCCTCGAGCGAGGCGGTGCACCGGGCGATCTCCGCCTGCAGCTCAGCGTGCCGCTCCCGGGCGAGCCGGCGGCTCTCCTCCACGGCGTCGAGGAGGAGCTTCTCGGCCTGTTCCCGAGCCTCCCGCACGATCGGGTGGTTCGCCCCGGCGTCCTCGATCACCTCTTCCAGCGCCGCCTCCGCGATCTGACGGGCGCCGGTGACGATCTCCTCGGCCTCCTGCTGGGCGATGGTCAGCATCTGGCCAATCCGACCGCCGGCCTGCGCGGCCAGGCCCTCGACGCCCATGTTCGCGCTGCGGACCCGCTCGTTCTTCAGGGCGCTTTCGGCCGCGGCCGCGCGCGAGGTCACCTGGCTGGCGTAACGCCACAGCGTGGCCAGGTAGTCGTCGACCTGATGAGGGTCGTAGCCATACGCGACCTCGTCGAAGGCGGGCCGTTCGGTCGCTGCCCCGGGATCCACCCGGCGATGGTGAGCTCCCATCCTCAGCTCCCTCTGGGTCTGACGGGTTCAAGGTCTACACCCAGCAGTGTGTCAACGAGACGCCGCACGAGTGCGGGCGCCTCCCCCCAGGCGGGCACGTCACCGCCAGAACCGCGAACCGGGCCCCCCGGATTGGTGGGATCCGGGCCCGCACCGGCGGAGCCGCCCGCATCAGCGAGCGCGGCGCCAGCCCAGGCGTCCACCGCGGCGACGGCACCCGGGGCGTCAAGGTCGTCGGCGAGCCGCTCACGCACGGCGGCGAGCAGTCCCATGGCGTCGGGCCCGGTGGGCAGGGCGACGGCGGCCCGCCACCGGTTCATCCGGTCCACAGCGTCGTCGAGCAGGCCCGGCGTCCACTCCCAGTCCTCGGTGTGCCGATGATCGAGCAGGGCCAGACGCAGGGCCGCCGGATCCACCCCGGCCCGGCGCAGCCGGGAGACGAACTCCAGGTTGCCCCGCGACTTCGACATCTTGTGGCCGTCGAGGCTCACCATCGCGGTGTGCACGTAGCTGCGGGCGAACGGCTGAATGCCGGCGGCGACCTCGGCATGCGCCGCGCTGCACTCGTGGTGCGGAAAGCTCAGGTCGGTCCCGCCACCCTGGATGTCGATGACCCCGCCGAGATAGTGGCGGGCGATGGCGGCGCACTCGATGTGCCAGCCGGGCCGGCCGGGGCCGAACGGCGAGGGCCAGGACGGCTCGCCGGGGCGGTGTGCGCGCCACAGCAGCGGATCGAGGGGGTCCTTCTTGCCGGTGCGGCGCGGGTCACCCCCGCGCTCGGCGCAGATCGCCAGCATCTCGGCCCGGCTGAGACGCGAGATCTCCCCGAAGGCGGGTGCGGTGGCGATCGAGAAGTACAGGTCGTCGTCGACCTGGTAGGCCGCGCCCCGGTCGACGAGCTCCGCCACCATGTCGACAATCATCGGGATGACCTCGACCACCCCGACGTAGGCGTCCGGCGCCAGCATCCGCAGTGCGGTCATGTCCTCGCGGAACAGATCGATCTCCCGGTCGGCGAGGGCCCGCCAGTCCAGCCCGTCACGGGTGGCTCGCTCAAGCAACGGGTCATCGACATCCGTTACGTTCTGTACATAGTGGACGTGATGCCCGGCGTCTCGCAGCACACGCTGCGCGAGGTCGTAGGTGAGGTAGGTGAAGGCATGCCCCAGATGCGTCGCATCATAGGGCGTGATGCCACAGACGTACAGCCTTGCTGTGGCGGCCGGCGCCAACTCGCGTACGCTCGACGTGGCCGTATCGAAGATCCTCAGTGGCTTCCCGTGACCGGGAAGAAAACGTATCGGAGGAGATTGCCACGCCTGCATGCGTGTCAGAGTAACCGCGAACCGACTCTCCGGCGGGCACGGGGAAAGTAACCGCAACGTAACCGACGGCATCCCAAGCCGATCCACCCCGGATCACCTACGGTGACATCTCATGTTCTCCCGCACCTGTACCCGCACTGGTTGACCCGCCCAGAACCAGAACCCGTTCAGAACCAGAACCCGCTCAGAACGGCGGCCAGGGAATCGCCGGCCAGTCCCCCGAGGGCAACGGGAACCGGCCCTTGGCCAGAAGCCCGTCGACCCGCATGGTGAGGGCGTCGACCTCGGTGACCGTGAGCAACTCCTCGAGCCGGTCCCGGAAGGGGCCCGCGAGCGCCTCACGCAGGTCGTCGAGCAAGGCGGTCTCCTCGGCATCGAGTCGCCTGCCCCGCCAGGTCCACAGCAGGGTGCGCAGCTTGCCGTCGGTGTGGAAGGTCACACCGTGATCGATGCCGTGAATTCGGCCGGAGGGCGCCGGCAGCAGGTGCCCACCCTTGCGGTCGGCGTTGTTGATGACGGCGTCGAACAGGGCGATCCGGCGCAGCTGGGAGTCGTCGGACCGGGTCAGCGCCACCAGGTCCACGGTGACGTCGGTATCGATCCACAGCTGCACCATGCCCTCGCCGAACGGGCCGTCACGCAGAATGGTAGGCGGGACGATGCCAAGCCCGAGCTGCTCGGAGACCTCGTAGGCGGCCAGCTCGCGGGCGGCGAGGGTGCCGTCCGGGAAGTCCCACAGGGCGCGTTCGCCGCGGACCGGCTTGTAGACGCAGCGGCCGGTCACCCCGTCAGCGCAGATGTCGCAGCAGAGCGTCGTGTTGCTCGCGTCGACCAGCCGGGCGGTGATCTCGAGGTCACCGCGGCGAAGGAGGTCGAGGGCGGCGGGGGCGTCGAGGCCGCCCCCGTCGATCGGATGCAGTGGCGGTCGCCACCCCGGGGTGGAACTCGCCGCGGAAACGCCCATCATCTCAGTCTGTCCGGTCCGGCAGGGTGATGTCACCGGACCGGACGGTGAGCGACATCTCTCCCACACCGCCAGGCCGACCGGACCGCACCGCTACCACGGACCGTACCCCCGCCATGGACCGCACCGCTACCACGGACCGCGCACCCGCGGCGGCCGGGCCCGGCGCCCCTCGCCGGCCGCATCAGCGCAGGTGACCGTTCTGGCGCGGGCAGACGTGACCGTCGTCCAACGGCTGCCCGCACAACGGGCAGGAGGACCGGCCCGCGGCCAGGACCCGCGCCACGCGCCGCACGAACGAGCGCGCCTGCTCGGACTCCAGCAGGACCCGGACGGCGTCCGGCCCGTCGGGATCATCGGAGAATCCGACGACCGGGTCGGTCACGCCCGTCGCCTGCGCCTCGATGACGACCCGTCCGCCACGCGGATCCCAGCCGAGCGCGATCGTCGCGGCCTGGAACTCCTCGTCGATCGGCAGATCGAGCGGTGACAGGTCGGGGTCGGCCGGGGCGGGCTCGGGCGGCGGCGTCGCGCCACGGCGGCCCAACTCGTCGAGCAGCTCGGTCAGCTGTTCGGCGAGCAAGGCGACCTGAGCCTTCTCCACCGCGACGGTGACGACCCGCGCCCCGTCGCGGGCCTGCAGATAGAACGATCGGGCACCGGGAAGGCCTACGGTGCCCACGACGAACCGCTGCGGCGGGTCGAAGACGTGTATCCGGCGCGGCATGCCCGATCAGCCCGTTCCACCACCGGCGCTGGGACGGAAACCGCCGGCACCGCCACCGATCACCTCGTCCACGTCGAGCCCACTGGACCCCGGCGACCCCAGCGACCCCGGGGACTTCGAAGACCCCGGCGACCCCGGCGACTCCAAGGACTTCCGGGACCCGGGAGACGACGCCGCGGCGCCGACGGCCCCAGCGGAGCCCTCGGCCCGGGGTGGCGGGAGGAGCTCGACGACGTCCCCGCCGGTGTCGTTGATGCGCCGGACGAAGGGGCGGCGCTCGTTGTAGCGGATCACGGTCAGGGAACAGGGATCGACGGTGATCCGGTGGTACATGTCCAGATGCATGCCCAAGGCGTCGGCGACCACCGTGCGGATCACATCGCCGTGCGAGCACAGCAGCCAGGTGGCGTCTGGGCCCAGCCGCTCGTTCCACTCCCGCACGGCGCTCACCCCACGGGCCTGCGTGTCCCGTAGTGCCTCACCCTCGGGACCGGGGAAGACGACCGCGCTGGGATGGCTCTGCACCACCGCCCAGAGCGGATCCTTCGCCAGGGTCACCAGTTCCTGCCCGGTCCAGTCACCGTACCGGCACTCACCGAGCCGCTCGTCGATCTCGACCTGCTGCGTGCCGTCCAGGCTGGCCTCGCTGACCGGACGGCGTCCGGCGATCATCGCGGCCGTCTGGCGGCAGCGATCGAGCGGGCTGCTGACGATCGCCGCCAGCGGGATGTCGGCGAGGCGTCGCGCCAGGTCCGACGCCTGGCGGCGGCCACGGTCGTCCAACCCCACGCCGGGCGTCCAACCAAGCAGGATCTTGCCGGTCACGGCGGTCAGGCCGTGGCGGACCAGCAGGACTGTGGTCAACCGGTCCGTCCCTTCTGTTGCTGACGCTCACTGTTGCTGACGCTCACTGTCTCCGCCGGGCCGGACGCGCGGGTGGCCCCGGATGCGCGGGTGAACCCGGACGCACGGGTGAACCCGGACGCGCATCGGTCGGAACGCGCGACATCGCCTTCATACAGCCATGCCGCCAGACAGCCGTCCCGGATACCACGCTACCCAGCGGGCTACAACAGCGGCGGAACGGTTCGTCGTTACGCTTCCCGGCATGCCGGACGAGTACACGACCGCTTCCGCCTCGGAGCCTGACGCGGTCGGCCCGCAGGCACGAGCGGACCCGCAGCCAGCGGACCCCGAGGAGGTCTTCGCCGCGTTCTGCGGGGCGGGGCTGTGGCCGGGGCTGGGCCGCACGACGGCCGGCCGGCTGCCCGCGGCCGGGATCACCCGGCCCGACCACGTCGACGTCGGCCGGTTGGGCACCGTCGAGGGGGTCACCGGACCGCGGGCCCGGCGGCTCGCCGACAGCTTCCGCGCCGTGGCGGGCACGTACGCGGTCGTCGAACTGCTCGTCGCCGCGGATCTTCCGGCCCGGCTCGCGCGCGGGGTGACCGACCTGCTGGGACCCGCGCCCGCCGACCTCCTGCGGGCCGATCCGTGGATGCTGCTGACCGCCGCCGACACCGAGATCGCCCAGGCCGACCGGTTCGCCCGCCGCCGCGGTCTGCAGCGCGACGATCCGCGCCGGGGCCCGGCGGTACTCACCCATCTGCTCGGCCGGGCCGCCTCCCGGGCGGGGGACACCGCGGGCCCCGTGCAGGCGGTGCTGCGTGCCGCCGCGCGCGAGGGGGTGGCCGATCCGACCGCGGCGCTCGACGACGGGCGGATCATCGCCGTCGGCGACCGGATCGCGCTGGAGCGGCATGCGATGGCCGAGCAGTCCGTCGCGGACGGCATCGAACGGCTGATGGCGACCGCCGAGCCGCTGCGCGCAGGCGCCCCCAGAGCCCGCCGCCGACCCGATGACGGGTCGGGGTACGACGGGTCCGGGTACGACGGCGACGACGATCCGGCCGGGCGGGCCGTGTCCGCACGGGCCGCCACCGCCCCGCCTCCGACGGCGCTGGCGTTCGACGACGACAAGGACTTCGACGACGACAAGAACGACAAGAACGACGACAAGGACGAGGGGGGGAACGGGAGCAACGACGAGGTAGTGACCGGGCTGGACGAGATCCAGCTCGCGGCGGCGCGCGCCGCGCTGGAGTCCGGCGTCAGCGTGCTCACCGGTGGGCCGGGAACGGGCAAGAGCCGCACGGTCGCGGCCGTCGTACGACTGGCCTGGGCGGCCAAGGCGGTCGTCGCACTGGCCGCGCCGACTGGACGGGCTGCCAAACGCCTCGAGGAGCTGTGCGGGGCGCCGGCGAGCACCCTGCACCGGCTGTTGCAGGCTCAAGGGCGCGGCAGCGGGTTCGCGCGCGGCGAGCACAACCCGATCGACGCCGACCTCGTCGTCGTCGACGAGGCGTCGATGCTCGACGCGGAGCTCGCCGCCGCGCTGCTCGACGCCTGCGCGGACGGTACGCACCTGATGTTCGTCGGGGACCCGGCCCAGCTACCGAGCATCGGACCGGGGCAGATCATCGCCGACCTGCTCGAGTCCGGTGAGGTCCCGGTGACCGAGCTGCGGCGGTTGTACCGGCAGGCCGACGGCGGCGCCATCGCGACGATGGCCGCCGCGATGCGCGGCGGGGAGCTGCCACCGCCACCACCGGGGCCTGGCCGGGAGGTCGTGGTGGTGCCGTCCGGCAGCTCCGGCGAGGCGGCGCATCGCACCGTCCAGCTCGTCACCAACTCCATCCCCCGCGCGCTCGGCATTCCCGTCGCAGACATCCAGGTCGTGACCCCGGTGCACGCCGGTCCGGCGGGCACCACGGCGCTCAACACCGCGTTGAAGGGCACGCTGAACCCGGGCGGCGGCGCCGTCTCCGGGTTCGACATCGGGGACCGTGTGGTGGCCACGGCGAACCATATCGACGTCGGATTCGCCAACGGCGAGATCGGCACCGTCGTCGCGCTGGGCGAACGCGGTGCGCTGCGGGTCGCGTTCCCCGGCGGCGTCGTCGAGGTGCCCGCTGGTGTGCTCGGTGATCTGCGGCACGGCTGGGCGGTGACAGTGCACCGCGCGCAGGGCAGCGATGTGGCCCGCCGTCGTCGCCGTGTTCCCGCCGGAGGCCGGCCGGATGCTCACCCGTCCGCTGATCTACACGGCGCTGACCCGGGCGCAGGCCCACCTGTCGATTGTGCCCGTGAACGGCCCGGCCATCCGCAACGCCGTGCGGAGCTCGGGCGGACGGCGCCGTATGACGCTGCTCCCGGCTCTGCTCGCCGGGCAGACCGCCGGCGGCTTCGACGATCCCGACGACGATCCCGACGGGGGGCCGGACGACAGGCCCGACGGCGGGTCCGGCGCGCGGCGGGCGGGCGGCGCGACGGCTGGGGAGGCAGCCCGCGTACGGGACGGCGACGAACGGATGACAGTCTGAAACGTCGGGGCGTACATCCCCGCCAGCAGGCGACTGCGGCCACCCGGCGGAAGGCGGTTCTCTGACGGGAGGCAAGATCGTGGCAGACGAGGGGGCATGGTGAACGTAGACGCATCCGGGAGTCCAACCGCCGGCCAGGACGCCGGATCCGGGCCGGCGGTGCTCTCGGGTCCCCGCCGCCCCCAGGCGCCGGTGGGCGTGACCGCGACCGTGACCGCGGTCGTGGCCGCAGCCGCGAACAGTGCCACAGCCGGTGTCACGACCGGGACGGTCATCACGCCCGGGACCGCGTGCACGACCACCGCCGTGGCGCGGATCGCGGCGGCCAGCCCGCAGCTGCTGGTAGTCGCCGTCATACTCGCCGTCGCCGCCGGCGCGCTGATGCGGTTCGCCACCCCCAGCCATCTGTGGCTCGACGAGTCGTTGACGGTCGCCATCGCCTCGCGCCCCGTCCCACAGCTGCTCGACGCACTGCGGCACGACGGCTCACCGCCGCTGTACTATCTGCTGCTGCACGCCTGGATCGCGGTGTTCGGCGACGGGGACGTCGCCGTGCGGGCGTTGTCCGGGGTGCTGTCGCTGGCGACGCTGCCGGTGGCGTGGCTGGCTGGGCGGCGGGTGGGCCGGACGGCCTCCCAGGCCGGAAACGGTGGCCGTGACGCCGACGCCTGGGTGATCCTGGCGACTCTGCTGATGTTCGCCTGCTCTCCCTACGCGATCCGCTACGGCAGCGAGACGCGGATGTACTCGCTGGTCGTCCTGTTGGTGCTGGTGTTCGGGCTCGCGACCGTGCGGGCGCTGGAACGCTCCGAGCCGGCCCGGCTGGCGATGCTGACGCTGGCGACCACCGCCCTCGTCTACACCCACTACTGGACGTTCTTGCTGATCTTCACCGTGGCGGCGTTCATGCTGCTGCAGGCCCGGCGGCGGCCCCAGTACCGGCAGGTGACCCTGCGGGCCTTCGCCGCGATGGCGGCCTCCGCCGCGCTGTTCGCACCGTGGATGCCGTCGTTCCTGTTCCAGATGCTGCACACCGGAACGCCCTGGGCGCCCAAGGTGCAGGCCCAGGTGCTACTGGACACGGTCTTCGACTGGGCCGGCCCGACCTCCACGGGTGCGCTGCTCGGCATCGTGCTGCTCGGGGGCGCGCTCATCGGCCTGACCGCGCGTCCGGACGGGCGGGAGCTCGCGGTCAAGCTCTCCGGCCGGGTGCCGGGCCGTTACCTGGCCGCGATCTGGCTGGTCCCCCTCGTCCTGGCCTACTTCGTGAACATGTTCGGCGGCAGCGCCTACGCCGAGCGATACACCGGCATCGCCCTGCCGGCCTGCCTGCTGCTCGCCTCCCTCGGCATCGCCCAGCTGCCGGGCCGGCATGTGCGGGCCGGGGTACTGGTCGTCGCCTCGCTCAGCGGCCTGCTCGGCGGGTGGCAGCTCGCCCGGACCGAACGCACCCAGGCCGGGGAGATCGCGGACCGGATCGTCGCGCTGGCCCGGCCGGGAGACGTGGTCGCCTACTGCCCGGACCAGCTCGGCCCGGCCGTGCACCGGGCAATCGAACGGCACGGCGAGGTCACGGTACGGGAGATCGTGTACGCGGACAGTTCCGGCCCGGCGCTCGTCGACTGGGTCGACTACGCCGACCGGATGAAACGGGCGAACGGCACCAGCTTCGCGGCCGAGGTCAACGAACTGGCCGGTCCCGGCCACGCCGTGCTGCTCGTCCGCGCGGACGGTTACCGGTTCCTGGAGGGCGCCTGCGCCGTGCTGTCCGACCAGCTCGCCACGCTGCGCGACCGCACCGTGCAGGTCGAGCGGCGCAACCTGTACGAGGGCGCGTCGCTGGAACGGTTCTCCACGCTGCGCTGACCGCCCGCGCGGGCGGGGTCGTCGACGGCGAGGGCCGCGACGGCCAGCACGAGCAGACCCATCGGCAACGTGTAGTGGTTGAAGAAGGTCTGCTTGTTCATCAGGTTCAGGGTGAGCAGGACCAACGCGGCCCCCAGGCAGAACCCGGTGGCGTCCCCGCGGGCCCGCCAGGCCGCCGTGTAGGCACCGAGGAGGGCGACCGCGGTCAAGCCGAATCCGAGCGTGACCCCGAAATGCGACGCCAGGCCCGGCAGGGACAGCGAGTGGGCGAGCACCTCGTAGTGGAGGTTCGTCCAGACCGCGTCGTCGAGGAAGTCCCGGGGACCGGCCACCACCCAGGGGGCGACGAGGAGCGCCGCCACGACCGCGGCCGCGGCCGTCCGGCGGGGCCCGAACGCGGGGTAGCCCGCCGCCATGGGGATCAGCAGCACGACGTGCTGTTTGGTCGCCAGGGCGAGCGCGAACGCGACGACCGCCACCCGTCCCCGCCCGCTCGTCGACGCCCACACCGTCGCCGCCAGGCACGCCACGAGCAACGGCTCGGTCCAGGACTGCTGCAGGGCGTACATCGACTCGGGGAACACGACGACCAGCAACGGCAGCGCGGCCACCGCCGGCGCCGCAGGTGCCCTTCCCCCGGGTGCCCTTCCCGCGCCCGCGACCGCGCGGATCAGGACCGCCGCCACCGCCAGGGCCAGCAGCAGGCCGTAACGGACGTCACCGAGCAGAAGCCGGAAGGGAGCCAGGAGCACGGACGTGACCGGTAGATAGGGGTAGACGTCGAACAAGCCGTCGACCGGGTACTCGGCCCGGCTCGGCGCCCACTGCTGCCGGTACATGTCGGCCCCGTGCGGCAGGCCGGCCGTGGAGACCTGGAGCAGGTGGAAGACGTCGATGCGGGGCGTCGGCACGGCGCGGATCGTGGCGACGCCCGCCGCGCAGGCCAGGGCCAGGACCAGCCAGAACACCCACGGAGAGGCGAGCACATCGAGCCGGCCCCGGCCCTGGTGGGGCTCCCGGCCGATCCGGCGCCCCCGGGCGGCGCGGTGCAGCATGACCAGGATCGACCCGGCGGCGAGCAGGCCCGCGAGGATCGCGAGCACGTCCGCCACCGTGGCGAACCGGCCGACGGCGTAGTAGCGGGGACGGCGCACGAGCGGCACGACGCCGATCATGACCGCCACGAGCAGCCACGCCCCAAACCACCCACGCGGGCGCACGGCCACGGCGGTGCTGGCGGTACCGGCGTCGGCGGCGGGGCCGGCGGTGCCGGCCACGACCACCACCGCCAAGATCACTGCCGCGAAACCTACCAGGACGCTCGACAGCGCCCAGGCGCCGTACCGACCATCCTTGGCCGCGATGCCACCGGCCACCGCGCACCAGCCGACCAGGATCGCCGGCATCACCCGCCCCGGAGGAACCGGCCCGTCCGGGGGAGGCGAGGTCTGCGGTGCCCGTTGACCGGGTATCGGCAATGCCATGTGCGCACGATGCCAGAGCCGCACCCGATCAGGCGGCCCGGACGCGCGTTATGGGAATAGGGCGGACGTATCACGGATCATCGCATGGTGTCGGGGCGAGGGGGTGCGGACGGGTCGAGGGGGTGCGGACGGGTCTCCGCTCGCGCCATGCAACACTTGCGACCCGGGACCGGTCCCAGGGGTCCGGCGTCCCGGTGGCGCGATGCCCGGTGTCCGTCCACCCGAGTGACCATGAGTGTGTGTTGAGGAGAGGTCCTGCACAGTGACCGAAAAGCCAGAGGTAGTCGTCATCGGAGCCGGACCGGCAGGTCTGACCGCCGGTTGGGAGCTGGTGAAACGGGACGTCCCCGTGACGATTATCGAGGGTGACTCGGTCGTCGGCGGAATCAGCCGTACGGCCCAGCGTGAAGGTTGGCGTTTCGACATCGGCGGCCACCGCTTCTTCACCAAGGTTCCCGAAGTCGAGAAGCTCTGGCACGAGATCCTGCCGGACGAGGACTTCCTGCTGCGCCCCCGATCGAGCCGCATCTACTACAACGGGAAGTTCTTCGACTACCCGCTCAAGGCCGGAAACGCGCTCGGCGGGCTCGGCCTGGTCGAGGCGGCGCGCTGCATGGCCTCCTACGCTGCGGCCCGGATCCGGCCGCCGCAGGACCAGAGCAACTACGAGAACTGGCTGGTGGCCCGTTTCGGCTGGCGGCTCTACCGCACCTTCTTCAAGACCTACACCGAGAAACTGTGGGGCGTTCCGGTCAGCGAGATGCCCTCGGACTGGGCCGCGCAGCGCATCAAGAGCCTGTCCATGATGAACGCGATCGTGAACGCGGTCCTACCGAAGCGGAACCAGAAGGAGATCACCTCCCTCATCGAGGAGTTCCAGTACCCCAAGTACGGGCCCGGAATGATGTGGGAGACCGCCACCGACAAGATCACTAAACAGGGCGGCCGAGTGGTCTTCGAGGAGAAGGTCCGCAAGATCCACCACGCCGACGGCCGCGCGACCGGCGTCACCACGACTGTGACCGGCGGGTACGGCCCGGGGGCCGGTGCCCCGGAGTCCTCGCGCTCCGACCTCGGCAGCGAGTACCAGTACCAGGCCGACGAATTTATCTCGTCGATGTCGTTCTCCTCCCTCGTCCGGGTGATGGACCCGCCGGCACCGGCCTACGTGCTGGCGGCGGCGAACGCGCTGAAGTACCGCGACTTCCTCACCATCGCCCTCGTGGTGCCGGCCTCGGCCGGTTTTCCGGACAACTGGATCTACATCCACTCCCCCGCCGTCAAGGTCGGCCGGATCCAGAACTTCGCCTCCTGGTCGCCGTTCCTGGTCAAGGACGGGCGTACCTGCCTCGGCCTGGAGTACTTCGTCTTCGAGGGTGACGAGACCTGGAACGCCCCCGATGAGGAACTGGTCGCGCTCGGGACGAAAGAACTCGTCGAACTGGGTCTGATCAGGGCCCAGCAGGTGAAACAGGGTTTCGTCGTACGCATGCCGAAGGCATATCCATACTACGACATACACTACAAGAAGAACGTCGATATCATCCGCGCCTGGCTGGCCGAGAACACGCCGAACGTCCACCCGGTCGGCCGTAACGGCATGCACCGTTACAACAACCAGGACCACTCGATGCTCACCGCGATGCTCACGGTCCAGAACATCATCGACGGCACCAAGCACGATGTGTGGGAGGTCAACGTCGACGAGGATTACCACGAGGAGGTTTCGTCGCCGGCCCGGGGCGCCGCCCGGTCCTGACGGAGGATTCGCCCGGGGCACGGATTCATCCGGGACGGGTTTGTCCGGGACGGATTCATCCGGGGCACAGATTCGACGGGCGTCGCCACTCGAACGCCGTCACACGGGCATCGCCGGAATGTCGGGCGCGTTTCACCGCCGGCGCCCGCTCCGCTTCCGGGGCCAGCCGGCATGACCGGGGACGGCCCGGTATTACCGAGTACGGAGCGGATGGGTGACGGGACGGGCCGCGTCCCGTCACCCATCCGGGACATCATCGAGGCGTAGGGGCGCGCCACGCGAGACTGGTACCGGGTGCGGCCCTGCCCGGCCGGCCGGTCGTCTACCGGCCGGCCCGTCGCAGTCCGGTCAATGTGGACGGAAGGGACTGACCGTGACGGATGTCGCGGTCCGGCCGGCGGAGCAGCTCCCGGAGCCGGTCGACCAGGTCGGGAACGTATCCGGCCGTACGGGACGGATCTTCACCGCGGTAGTGGGGGTACTCCTCGCCGTCTCGGTGATCGTGCGGTTCACCGCCAGCCAGGCACTCTGGCTGGACGAGGCGCAGAGCGTCGCCATCGCCCGCCTGCCCCTGCGCGGGTCGGCCTTCACGATGTGGGACGGCCTGCTACAGGACGGCTCACCGCCGCTGTATTACCTGGTGCTCCACGGCTGGATCAAAGCGTTCGGCGAGGGCACCTTCGCGGTCCGGTCCCTGTCCGCGCTGATCAACATTGGTGCGGCGTGGCCGCTGTTCCTGCTCGCCCGCCGCGTGGTCGGCGAGCGGGCGGCGCGGGTCAGCGTCGTGCTGTACCTCACGTCGCCGTTCGCGTTGTACTTCGGGACCGAGACCCGGATGTACAGCCTCATCGTGCTGCTCACCGCGTTGGGTGGGCTGGCGTTGGAACGCGTCCTGCGGGCACCGTCGATCAGATCGGCGATCGCCCTGGCGCTCTGCGCGGGAGGCCTGGCGCTGACCCATTACTGGTGCCTCTACCTGCTGCTCACGGTCGGAACGTGGCTGGTCCTGCTGCTGGTGGCCCGTCCGTGGTGGGTCAAGCGCCAGATCCGGCGCGGCGAGGGCGCGGGCGCGGCGGACCCAGCGGGTGTGCCGGGTAGCGCGGGTGTACCCGGGTACCGTTCCG
>NZ_CDWRCK010000066.1:0-1747 GCF_977927595.1 Frankia sp. CcWB3 | reverse complement strand
CCCGGGAAGCCCGGGAAGCCCGGCAAGTCCGGCAAGTCCGGCAAGCCGGGGCCGGGGCGCCCCCCACAGTCACCGGACGCCGACCCGTTTCCTCACCCCGCAGCGGCGGGGGCCGGTCTTCGGGCTGCTCGGCATCGTCGGTGGCGGGCTGGTCTTCGCCCCGTGGCTGCCCGACTTCTTCGACCAGCTCACCCACACCGGCACCCCCTGGGGAGAGCCCGCCAGCTATGCCGCGATCTCCCACGCCTACGGCCAGTGGGCCGGCGGCCCGACGACCCTGGGTCGCCTATTGCTGTTCCTGGTCACCGGTCTCGCCGCCGCCGGCATCGCCGGCCGGCCCGCGGGTGGCCGGTTCATCCTTCTCGACCTGCGTGGTCTCGAACCGGGCCGGACCCTGTTCCTGCTGGCCACCGGCACGCTCGTCGTCGCGGTGACGGCGGGCAAGGTGGTCGGCAACGCCTGGGCCGACCGGTACACCGCCACCGCCTTCGTGCCGTTCCTGCTGGTCATCGGGCTCGGCGCGACGATCATCACCGATCGGCGGGTGTTCCACGGAGTGGTCGCCGTCGCGGCCCTGACCGGTCTGCTCGCCGGGACCTCCGACATCCACCGGGAGCGGAGCCAGGCCACCGAGGCCGCGCAGGTCCTCGAGCGGATCGCCCGGCCCGGTGATGTGATGCTGGTCTGCCCGGACCAGCTCGGACCAGGCCTCGCCCGTACCGTGCCGAACTGGATGAAGGTGTACGTCGTGCCGA
Organism: Frankia sp. CcWB3; assembly: GCF_977927595.1. Classification (NCBI taxonomy): domain Bacteria; kingdom Bacillati; phylum Actinomycetota; class Actinomycetes; order Frankiales; family Frankiaceae; genus Frankia; species Frankia sp. CcWB3. The sequence goes on along the minus strand of NZ_CDWRCK010000066.1, from coordinate 992 downwards.
CCTACGCACCGCCGGACCGGGTCGACTGGGCCGACTACGAGCAGCGCAACGAATCAGCCGACGGGGTCGCGATCGCCCGGCGCGCCCTCGCCGAGGCCGGTCCGGAGCACACCGTCTTCCTCGCCGGTTCCGGGTCGTACCGCACCTACGAGGAGCTGTGCACGGTGGTGCGCACCACCCTGCAGGAGGCCCGGCCACTCGCGGACGAGGTCATGAAGCAGGGTCTGCCGGCCAGGGGCTACGAGAACTACGCGCTGCTGCGGTTCCGGGCCTCTTGACCGCGACCGAGGCCCTTCCGGATGATCATCGGGTAGGTGGCGGCATGGGCGGCCGGCATGCGGCCACCCGCTGGGAGGACCGCTGGCAGCTGCGCGAGGTCGTGCTCGCCTGGCTCGCGGCCCGGCTGGCGGTCGGTGCGGCGCTGGCGCTGACCAGGTATATCGCCGACGATGCCCGCGGGCAGCAGGGCGCGCAGCTGAGCACCACCGACCTGCTCGGTTGGGACGCCGGGTGGTACCAGACGATTGCCGAGGTCGGGTACAGCGGCGCCGGGGCCGAGAGCCGCCGGTTTTTTCCCCTGCTGCCGCTGCTCGTGCGGGGGTTGTCGAAGCTGCCGGGGGCCGACGCCCACGTCGGTGTCGTGCTCCTGGTCGTGGTCAACGTGTGCGCGTTGGTCTTCGCGCTGCTGCTGGTGGGGCTCGCCCGGTTCGAGGGGTTCGCCCCGGAGGCGACCACCCGGCTCATCTGGCTCGCCGCGCTGGCTCCGCCCGCCTTCGTCCTGGTCATGGGGTACGCCGAGGGACTCGCCGGGCTGCTGGCCGTGGCGGTGTTCCTCGGTGCCCGCAGCGGACGCTGGGAGCTGGCGGCCGTGGCCGGTCTGCTCGGCGGCCTGTGTCGCCCCCTCGGTCTGGTCCTCGCGGTGCCGGTACTTCTCGAGGCGGCCCGGGGGCTGCCCTGGCCGCTCGTCCGCCGGCTCGGCCCCAGCCCCAGCC
>NZ_CDWRCK010000065.1:15464-19118 GCF_977927595.1 Frankia sp. CcWB3 | reverse complement strand
CCGTCACCCTCCCCGGCCGTCGCAGCCCCGGCCGTCGCCGCGTCGCCGCGACACGCGGACGTCACGGTGGCCCCTGTTCGGCATGGCCGCCGGCTTCATGGTGCTCTCTCTGCTCCAGGCCCCCGGCAAGCTGACCGCTGACACCAAGCTGGACGTCCCCCTCGACCCGTGGGGCTTCATGGGGCGGGCCACCCATCTGTGGAACTCCCTCGCCGAGTTCGGCTACCTGCCCAACCAGTACGTCGGCTACCTGTTCCCGATGGGACCGTTCTTCGGCGCCGGTGACCTGCTCGGGATACCCGCCTGGATCACCCAGCGGCTGTGGATCGCGCTGATCCTCACCGTCTCCGCCTGGGGGGTCGTGCGGCTGGCCGAGGCCCTGCGGCTCGGCGTGCCGCACACCCGGGTGCTCGCCGGACTCGCCTACACCCTGTCCCCGATGTTCCTCGGCAAGATCGGGGCGACCTCCGTGGCGCTCGCGGGCGCCGCCATGCTCCCGTGGATCACCCTGCCGCTCATCCTCGCGCTGCGTCCGGACGGCGCCCTCGGCGCCGACACCGGTACGGCCGCCGCCACCAGTACCACGGCCGCCACCACGACCATCAGTACCACGGCGGCCGATGATGTCGATGCTGCTGACGATCCCGCCCTGGACCCGGGCCGGCGGCTGTCCCCGCGACGGGCGGCCGCCCTGTCCGGACTCGCCATCCTGGGCACCGGCGGAATCAATGCGACGGTCACGCTGTGCGTCCTGCTCTGTCCGGCGGTGGTCCTCGTGTTCGCCGGCGGCACCCGCCGGGCCTGGGCGCTGCGGGCCTGGTGGGTCGTCGCCGTCATCCTCGCCTCGGCCTGGTGGCTGCTGGCGCTGATGGTGCAGGCTCGCTACGGGCTGGACTTCCTCGCGTTCACCGAGACCGCCCAGACGACCACGGCGACGACGTCGGTGGCGGAAGCCCTGCGCGGCGCGACGGACTGGCTGGCGTACGTCCAGCTGCCCAGGCCCTGGCTGCCGGCCGCCACCGAGTACGTGTCCCGGCCGGTGCCGATCATCGGATCGGCAGCCGTGGCGGCGATCGGGCTGTGGGGGCTGTCCCGGGCCGATCTGCCCGCCCGCCGGTTCCTGCTGGTGACGTTGGCCGCCGGCACGGTCTCGGTGGCCGCGGCCTATCCGGGGCATCCGGGCAGCCCGCTGGCGGGCGCGGTGCGGGACCTGCTCGGTGACCAGCTGGGCTTCCTGCGCAACGTCTACAAGTTCCAGCCGGTGGTGCGGCTGCCGATCGCGTTGGGGATCGCGCACGCCCTGACGGTCCGACCTGTCAGCCTCACCGCCCGTGTGCGGAGATGGACGACCCGCGGGGCTTCCCACCGGCACGGCGGGGCTGCGGACATGATCGCGACCGCCGCGGTGAACGTCCCCGTCGTGCTGACCGTGGCCGCGCTGGTCTGCGGCATGACGCCGGCGCTCGCCGGCAGGGCGCTGCAGCCCCGGCCGTTCGCCCGGGTGCCCGACTACTGGGTGGCCGCCGCGGACTGGCTGGCCGCCCATCCCCAGGACGGCCGGGCACTGGTGCTGCCCGGCTCGCCGTTCGCCGAGTACGAGTGGGGCCGGCCGCTCGACGAGCCGCTGCAGTGGCTGGCCCGCACGCCGTGGGGGGTCCGCAGCCTGATCCCGCTCGGTGGCACGGGCGTGACCCGGCTGATGGACGGCATCGAGCGCCAGCTCGCCACCGGGTCCGCCGCGGGCCTCGCCCCGGCGCTGGCCCGGGCCGGGATCGGCCAGATCCTGCTGCGTAACGACCTGGAACAGAAGAACTGGGACGTCCCCCCGTCCACCGACGAGCTCCACCGGGCGTTGCGCTCCTCCGGTCTCACCCTGGCCGCCGCGTTCGGCCCGCAGGTGCCGGCGCGCGCCTCGGCGAAGGAGCGGCTCGTCCCGGAGCTGTGCAACCCGACCGCGCGGGTACCCGCGCTGGAGGTCTGGACCGTCCCGGGCGGCGCGAAGCTTGTCGACTCCTACCCGGCGGACACCGCCGTCGTCGTCTCCGGCGGCCCGGAGGCGACGGTGCAGCTCGCCGGGCAGGGCCTGCTGAGCAGCGACCGGGCCGCCGTGCTCGCCGCGGACCTCGCCGATCTGTCCTCCGCCGCCGTGACGTCCTCGACGAGCCCGGCGGCGATCAAGGTTGCGCCGGGGGAGGTGATCGGCCCGACGACCGCCTGGGTCGACACGGACACCCTGACCCGGCGCGACAGCACCTTCGGACTCGTCCACGACGCCGATTCGTACCTCCTCGGGCCCACCGGCACCGCGGTCGGCAAGACGGGGGAGCCCCACCAGTGGGCCGAGGCCGACGTCGCCGGCCACCAGACGGTCGCGGGTTACGTCGGCGGCATGTCCGTCACCGCGTCCTCCTACGGCTACGACCTGCTCGCCGCGCCGGACCTCGCGCCACCAGCGGCCGTCGACGGCTTCGCCGCGACCGCGTGGACGGCACAGCGCACGAAGGGCACGACGTCGGCCGGGCAGTGGATCCAGCTCGATGTCGGCCGGCGGATGACCGTGCCCTACCTCGACGTGCGGCTGCTGTCCGAGGGCTCGTGGCGGCCGGCCGTCGAGGCGCTGCGGGTGTCCAGTGAGGCGGGCTCGGTGGTCACCGAGGTGCGTCCGGTGGAGGACATCCAGCGCCTCGCCGTCCCGGCGGGGCCGAGCCGCTGGTACCGCATCACGTTCGCGCGGGTCGGCCAGGAGACCGACGACACCCTCGGCGCCGGTATTCGGGAGATCACCATCCCCGGGGTCACCTTCCGTCACTACGCGCAGCTCCCCACCGACGTGGCCCGGCGCTTCGCCGCGCCGGACGGGGGGCTGGTCGCCTTCTCGATGGCCTGGGCGCGGGTCGACCCGGCGCAGCCGTTCGGCGGCTCGGAGGAGCTGGCGCTGTCCCGGCGCTTCGAGGTGCCCCGGGACATGACGTTCACGATGAGCGGCTCGGCGAGCTTCATCCCCCCGCCGCGGGGGACACCCCCAGCGGGTGACACTCCGTTGCTGGTCGACTGCGGCCGGGGCCCCACCCTGGTCGTTGACGGCACCCGTTACCCCCTGCGGATCTCCGGCCGGGAGAGCGACGTCACCTCGGTGCGGCCGGTGCGGGTGTCGCTGTGCACCGACGGCGGCACGCTGCGGCTCTCGGCGGGGCCGCACCTGCTCGGCGTTGACCAGGGGCCAACCTCCATCCTCGTCGACGCGATCGCGCTGGTCGGATCGGGCGCCCAGGTGAGAGCGGCCACGCCGCGGGCGACGACGGTGCACGAGTGGACGGCGGAGCACCGGACGGTCCAGATCGGCGCCGGTGGCCGCGCCTTCCTCGCCGTCCGGGAGAACGCCAACTCCTCGTGGACCGCGAAGCTGAACGGCGCGGCGTTGACCCCGTTGCGCCTCGACGGCTGGCAGCAGGGCTGGATCGTCCCGGCCGGCGCCGGCGGCACGATCGTCATCGACAACGCGCTCGGTGCGGAATACCGCCGCAACCTGGTGGTGGGGCTGTTGCTGGTCGTGGTGCTGGTCGTGCTCGCGGTGCTGCCCGCCCGGTTCCGGCTACGGCCACGATCCGACGAGAACGGCTATCCGGCGCTGCTGAGGCCGCGCCGCCTGCGCCG
>NZ_CDWRCK010000065.1:12718-15031 GCF_977927595.1 Frankia sp. CcWB3 | reverse complement strand
AGCCGCGCCGGCTGGGCCGGCTGGCGGTGTCCCCGCCGGTAGCCGGTGTGGGGTGGACGGTGCTCGCCATGCTGGCGGTGGCGCTGGTGGCGGGCCCGGTGGCGCTGGCCGTACCGGTGTTCGTCCTGGTCGGTCGGCGCTGGCCCGCGGTGCCGGGCCTCTCCGCCGCGGTCGCCATGATCGGCGCGGGAATCGGGGTGGCGGCGGATCCGGGCAGCCAGCCCGGATCCGGGCAGGGGGCGTTCGGGCCGCTGGTCCAGGTGTTCGGCGCCTTAGCCTTGGCTGCGGTGCTGGCCGCGCTGGCCGGGCGGGCCTGGGACCGTCCCGCCGGTGCCGACTTCGGCGCCCGAGCCGGGTCCGATGTCGGGCATAGGACTCGCAATCCCTATACCGACAGCAAGGGACTCGGTTAGCGTTTTCGTGGCGCCGATCGTTCGGACGTCGTCCACCGTCTGTTTCTGAGGGAGACATCCGGTCATGATCACAGCCAGGCGTGCCGTGCGTGGAGTCCGCGTGGATGCTCTACGGCCGATCGGGGCCTCGCGCCCGATCTGGGCCGATGCGGCGGGCGGGGACGGCGGCGCCGGCGGCACGCCGTCGGTCCTGGGCGACGGGGAGTTGGTGGAGCTGCTCGCCCGGGCGATCCACGACCGCTATCTGGAGCATGAGCTCGGTAAACGGCACGCGGCCGGATCGAGGCCTGGGCTGCGGCCCTGGGCGGAGCTCTCCGAGACGCTGCGGGAAGCCAACCGTGATCAGGCGGCTCATTACGAGACGGTGCTGCGTAACCGTGGCTGGGTGTTCACGCCGGCCGAGCACGACGTCGATCCGGCTGTCGATCCTTTTTCGCTGTCCGCCGCCGAAGTCGAGGAGCTCGCCCGGGCCGAGCACGACCGGTGGTGGCAGCACAAGGAGCGGCAGGGTTACTCCTATGGTCCGGTGCGCGAGGATCTCGGTCCGGACAAGCGTCACCCGTCGATGGTGGACTGGGAGGAGCTGACCGAAGAGGACCGTGATCGGGACCGCGACGCGATCCGGAACATGCCGGCCGTCCTGGCCCGGGCCGATCTGCGCATCACCCGGCGACCCGCCGCCGAGGCGGCTACCCGGTGAGCGGCTGACGGCCGCGACACTCGTCGGCACATTGCCGCTGTCCGCCGGTGACCCCGAAGACCTCTGCGGCCCCTTGACAGCACCCCGACATCAGTGCCGCACCGGCCACCCCCGGCCGCGACACCAGGCTGCCCACCACCAGAATCATCGACTTCGCCGCGCTGCCCGCCCGGGCGGAGACCACCATGGCCGAGCGTATCCGCGACCGGGCAGTGGTGTCCACGAGCATCACGCGGTCTGATTCGCGCGAACAGATGGACCCTCCAGCGCCGAACAGATCGCAGGACCTCATGCCATTTCCGCAGCTCAGCCCGGCGATGACGCTACGAAGGAAACATTCGGCCAGCAGGGAATGACGCACACCACCACGCCAAGTGATCATCATGGTTGGTGCCCTGCCTGGTTGAAGGGTCTCACGTGGCTCCACCTTGCAACGGAGTGATCATTGGCCTCGGAACGCACCTCGCAGGCGAAAGCGCCGGCCGGCGCGCCGAGTAATCAGACACTTCCTCCGAGCCCGGCGAACAAGAGATGGCTGGCGCGGCACAGGTTCGGCCGTTGGCCCCGGCCCGACAGTGGCGGACCCATTACTCTGGCGATGATCTGCACGCTCCCGAAATGGCGGACCGACGGCGGTCCGGCGAGCAGGCCCGGAGAGGACGCACCGTGAGTAGGCCGAGCCAGCGGGCGGAGCAGGACGAGCTGCGAGCGCGGATGCGCGCGGTCGGCATGTCCCACGACGAGATCGCGATCGAGTTCGCCCGCCGTTACAAGTACCGTCCCCGCGCCGCTCACCGGGTCGCCCATGGTTGGACCCAGCAGCAAGCGGTTGATCACATCAACGCTCACGCCGCCCGCATCGGCCTCGACCCCGACGGCGCCGCCACGCGCACCGCGCCCTGGCTCAGCGAACTGGAGAACTGGCCGGTTCCACTCCGGCGCCGGCCTACGCCCCAGCTTTTGGCCTTGCTCGCCGAGGTCTACGGCACCAGCATCCACAACCTTCTCGATCTTGAAGACCGCGAGACCATGATGCCAGCGGATCTGATGGTTATCAGCCAGCTCCACAAAGGGCTGCCACCCATCACGCACCATGGCTCTGAGGACAGGACGGTGTGGGAAGCGGTTCTCGGTGCTGTCTCCTCGCTGAGGACTACCGGGATCGCGGTCGAGAGCATCAGACTCGCGAACCATCTCTAT
>NZ_CDWRCK010000065.1:0-12336 GCF_977927595.1 Frankia sp. CcWB3 | reverse complement strand
CACGTATTTGTTACTTCATTACGTCCCCTATCCTGTGTCTGAGTCGGATGTGTTCAATCAACCGCTGGCCATTGGCACCGCCGATCCGGTGAAGCATTGGGTCGATCTACTGAGTCTGATCGCGGGGAGAGTCAACGACAGTGGGGCCGGCTCGGTGTGGAGCCTGGTCCAGGGTCAGCTTGAAGTGCTCGATGCGTTCCGCCCGGCGTCAACGGTCGAGGGCCATCGGTTGCTCGCGGTCCAGGCTCGGTGGTCGGAGTTTCTTTCCTGGCTTGCCGACAGCCTCGGACGTCCGGGTGCTGCGCGGAAGTGGGCCGAGTTGGCGTTTAGCCAGGCGACCGAGGCTGGCGACCGTCGCACCGCGAGCTATGTCCTGATGCGACGGGCTCAGCAGGCGGCTGATCAGGGACGTGGCGGGGAAGCTATCGCGCTGGGAGAAGGTGCGGCGGCCCTCGATTCCAGCAGTGCGTGTACCGCCGCGCTGTGTCTCGTCCGGCAGGCGCACGGGCATGCCCTCAACCGCGACACCGCAGCCTCCCGTGCTGCGGTCCGTCAGGCGGTTCGGCTGCTGGCTGGTGCTGAACGCGACCCGGACCCGTTGGATGGGCACTGCACGGACCTCTACGTGGCGGCATACGAAGGTCACTGCCGGCGGCTGGTCGGCGACCTGGACGGGGCGACAAGGCTACTGGACGAGGTGCTGGCGGCCTGGCCGGCCGGGCTGCGTCAGGATGAGGTGATGTGGCGGGCATGGTTGGCGGACGCGCATACCGCTGCCGGGCGCTTGGCCGAGGCGGGAGCTGAGGGCCTGCGTGCGTTGGAACTCGCCCAGGCCACCGGATCGGCGCGCGCTGACTTGGTACTCGGCAGCATGGCGGGAGCGCTCGCGGGAGCCGATCGGGTGGTCGAGGTCGGCCAGTTCCTCGCCGCTCGCCAGGTCGTTAACGCTGCGACGAGGAGACAGCCATTCCTATGATCACCACGGCGACCAGCGCCGAGGCGGAGCGAGTCGACGCGCGGGCGGCCGTGTTGCCGGTGGGCAGCTTCGAGCAACACGGCGTTCACCTCCCCCTCACGACAGACACGTTGATCGCCCAGACGATCGCCGAAGCTGCGGCCGATGCGTACGGCCTGTTCCTGCTCCCGCCGATCACGTTCTCGTGCTCCCATGAGCACGCCTCGTACCCGGGAACGGTGAGCATCTCGTCGGTGACTCTGACCTCGGTCATCCGCGACGTCGCCAGCTCTCTGGGTCGTTCCGGCGTCGCCGCGGTGGTGCTCGTCAACGGTCATGGGGGCAACTACGTCCTGAACAACATCGTTCAGGAGGCCAACATCGGCGGGCCGAGCATGACGCTGTTCCCTGGACGGTCAGATTGGGCGGCGGCCCGCGCCGCTGCCGAGTTGGAGACCGACGCCCACGACGACATGCACGCCGGCGAGCTGGAGACCTCCATCCTTCTGCACGTGCACCCCGACCTCGTCCGGCCCGGCTGGGAGACTGCCGACGAGGGAGGCGGCCCCCGACCGCACCTCCTCGTCCACGGCATGACGGCGTACACGCAGACAGGCGTGATCGGCCGTCCCTCGCTCGCTACCGCGGAGAAGGGCAAACGGCTCCTGGACAGCCTGACCAGCCTGATGAGCGCCCACCTCGACGCGCTCGGCCTGACTGGTCGCTGACCATGCCCTACTCCCGGCTTCATCGGCCACCGGAGAACCGGGCTGCGGGGTGAAGCGGCTACACACTGAGACGAAGGTCCGCTGCGCTCAGGCCGCGCCTGGCACCCGAACGACCGGGCATGTATCCCGGCGTGTCTGGCCGAACACACCAACATGGCGGAGGTCATCTTCCCAGGTCAGCGACCGGACAAGGCGCGAAGAGAAAACTTCGCCACCGGGGGAATGACCTTGCGCCGTGGGCGAGGCATTGTTACCTCTCGTTACCGCCGAAGGCCGGCATGGTAACTCCCGGCCCTGCGCCGTCCCGAAGCGAATGCACGTTGTGAGCGTGGTGCTCAGGGATGGTCGGCAGGTACACCGGGGAACGGCGCTGAGAGGAGACGTGGATGTCCATCGTGCAGGAAGTCGGCCCATCGGGTCCGGCGCCGGCCGACTGGTTCGACCTGCCGATCACCGTCGTCGATGACAGCACGTGCGTGGCGAGCGACGACTGCGACACCTCGGACGGCTGCTCGTCGACCTGTCCGTCGGCGTGCGCCAGTTCGTAAACGCGGGTCGTCGCCGTGCCGCCCCGACGACGTCGGGGCGGCACGGGACGCGGATTTGACGAAGGCTGGGGAAGGGACGATGCCGATGGGCGGGGCGCTGTACCGGCCGGCCGGTCCTGCGTTGCTGCGCGCAGCGACGAACGCGCCGGGCAGCGTGGCGTGTTGGCCGGTGTTGGAGGACCCGGCAGCGTGCAGAGAGTGGTTGGCGCAGGTCTGGCCGGCGGCCCGGGGGCCAGTCGCGCTCGCCAGCAGCGCATTGGCTGCCCGGGTCGAGCAGATCGTGGCCGGGCAGCCGGTCACAGACCGACGGCTGCGCGCCGCCGCGGCAACGGTGGTGCGATACCTGCTGCGCGCGGAGGGGCGGGCGACGCCGTTCGCGCTGTTCGCAGGTGTCGCACCGGCCATGTTTGGCCAGGTGGGGACGGTGCGCTTCGGGGATCGCCACAGGTCGACGGCTCGGGTGGACGCTGCGTGGCTGGGCGAGGTCATCGACCGTCTGGAAACGGGCCCACTGCTGGAGCGGGTGACCGTCGTGTTCAGCGGTCTCGTCGTCGAGCGGGCGGGGCGGTTGATCGTGCCTCACACGGACGGCCAGGCGGAGATCCCTCTTACTCCGCCGGTTCGGCTCGTGCGGGATGCCGCCCGCGATCCGGTGCGCTTCGCTGAGCTGGCCGACAGGCTGAACGAGGCGTTCATCGCCGCGGACCCTGAGCGCATCGAGAGATTGCTGCGTCAGCTCGTCGCCGAACACTTTCTGGTCACCGACCTGCGGGCGCCGATGACGGAGACCGATCCGCTCGGCCATCTGATCACGGTCCTTCGGACGGCAGGTGCGTGCGACCTGGTCGAGGTCGCGCCGCTGGTGGAGGAACTGACCACGATCCACACCCGGCTCGGTGAACTCAACGTGGCGCCGGCCCTGGCGGCGCAAGTGGCGCCACGCACGTCGTTGCTCGCGGCGATGGACCGGATCATGCCCCAGGATCGCTCGCCCTTGGCACTCGACCTCGTGCTCGACTGCGACCTTCAGCTGCCCGGGTCTGTCGCGTCAGATCTGGCTGTGGCGGCTGGTGTCCTGACGCGGCTGGGCCGAGAACCATTGGGACCTGCGGCATGGGCGGACTATCATCGCCGGTTCGTCGAACGCTACGGCGTCGGCAGCGTCGTTCCGCTGCTTGACGTGCTCGACGACGCATCGGGGCTTGGCTATCCGGCGGGCTATCCGGGCTCGGTGCTGCCGGCGTCCGCGCCGACGGTGAGCGATCGGGATCGGCGGCTGCTTGCCCTGGCATGGGAGGCGCTTGCGGGCGGCGGTCCTGTTGAGCTGACCGATGCGCTGATTGAGCACGTCACCGCCGGTGATCTGTTCGACCCGCGTTTCCTCCAGCCCCATGGAGAGATCGCGGCGAAGATCTACTCCAGGAGCGTTAAGGCGTTGAACGCCGGGGACTACCAGCTGGCAGTGACTCCCGCCCGTGCGACCGGAACCCTGACCGCGAGGTTCCAGTCCTCGACTGGTGACGCGGCAATGGCCCGCGCCTACAGATCGGTTCCGGTGCTGCACGAAGGCGCCACTGCGGTACAGCTGTCCTGCCCGTCCAAGTTCGTCCGCGGCCAGAACGTCGCACGGCTGCCCCAGTTCCTGCCCGAGGTACTGGCCCTCGGCGAGCCACCGTCGGACGGGCCGCGCGGGTTGGTGCCTGGAGATCTGGCGCTGACCGCGACCGGGCGGGGCCTGCTTCTGATCGAGGCCGCCACCGGCCGCATCATCGATCCGCAGATCTTTCACGCGCTGACGCTCGACCGGCAGATGCCGCCGCTGGCACGGTTCCTGGCGCACCTGCCGCGCGCGTTCGCCGCCCCGTTGACCGTGTTCGAGTTCGGACCGGCCGCGGGCGCGCTGCCGCACCTTCCCGAGGTCCGCTACGGCCGGATCATCCTGGCACCCGAACGCTGGCGCCTCCACCCCGCCGACCTGCCCGGACTCCACGCGCCGAGCGCCGACTGGAGCGGTGAGCTGGGCCGGTGGCGGCACCGGCATCGGTGCCCAGATCTTCTGGAGCTGGCCGACGGCGACATGACGCTACGGCTGGACCTCACGGTCCCGGCCCATCGCACGATCCTGCGCGAGCAGCTGGCGGACACAGGCGTGGCGACGCTGAACCGAGCCGTACCCGGCGAGGGCCTTGACTGGATCGGGCATGCCCACGAGATCGTCGCCCCCGTGTTCCGCGCTGGGCCACCCGCACCGAACAAGCTCGCCCCGGCGCTAGTCAGCAGGGCCAACGCCGACGGCCACCGCCCCGGCGCCCCGAACGCCCGATGGCTCTCCGCCCGCGTCCACACGCACCCCGCTGCCATGGACCACCTGATCGCCAGCCATCTGCCGGGCCTGCGTACCCAGCTCGACGGCGCGCAGCTGTGGATGGTCCGTTACCGCAACACCGAGCTGACCGACCATCTGCGCATCCGCGTCGCCACCGGCGAGGCGAACCACGCTGCTCGCGCGGCCATCCTCGGCGCGTGGGCCGCCGAGGTGGCCGCGATCGGCGTCGCCGGCCAGGTGGCCTTTGACACCTACTTCCCGGAAGCCGGCCGTTACGGCGCCGACACGGCTCTTGAGGCCGCCGAAGCCGTGTTCTGCGCCGACACCACCGCCGCGATCACCGCGCTGCGTCAACCACCGGCCGGGCTGCATCCCGACACCGTCACGGCGTTGTCGATGCTCGACATCGCCGACGCGTTCCTCGGCGGCATGCGCCCCGCCGCCGACTACCTGACCACACGCGTCCTCGCCAAGCCGCAGACCATCGATCATCGCGTCGTCGGCGAAACCACCCGGCTGGGCCGTCACAGCGTCCCCAGGGATCTGCCGCACCTGCCTGGCGACCTCGCCAACGCCTGGGCAGCCCGCGCCAAGGCCCTGACCACCTACCGCGCGGCGTTACCCAGCCAGATGAACCCCGCGACGGTCGCCGGCTCCCTACTGCACCTGTCCTACAACCGCCTCCGTGGCATCAACCGCGACCACGAGGCCGCCTGCCTTCGACTGGCACGCAGCGTCGCTCTCGCCTGGCACACCACCCAGCAGGCGGCACCCTCATGAGCACGGCTCCTCTCTACCAGGATGGAGATCGCTGGCGCCGCCGCGACGTATGGCGGTCAGCCCGGCTCATGTCCGGTAGGAACGCGGCAGGCCGTCCCGAGACGGCGACCTCGGGCCGGGAACACCCCGCTGTCTACGCTCCTGCCTCCGAACACCATCCCTTGTGACCGCAGCAGTCGACCTGATCCCACTCCGACAAGGACACGCCCATGACGACCGCGACATCCGGCACCGCCGCCGAACTCCACGCCGACATGGTCAAGAAGATCACCAGCAGTCGGCCCAGCCTCGACAGCCCTGTCGTCGAGGCGCTGCACGCGGTGCCCCGGCACCTGTTCCTGCCGGACGCCACGCTCGACGAGGCGTACAACCCCTACAAGGCGGTCATCACCAAGACGGCGCCCGACGGCACGCACCTGTTCTGCGCCTCGGTCGCGACCCTCGTCGCCGGGATGCTGGACGAGCTGCACGTCCGCCCCGGCGAGCGGATCTTCGAGGTCGGTGCCGGCACGGGCTACAACGCCGCGCTGCTCGCCGAACTCACCGGCCCCGACGGGCTGGTCGTCACCGCCGACATCGACGAGGATGTCACCGGACAGGCATCGATCGCCCTGGCTGCGGCGGGCTACAGCGGCGTGCGGGTCCTGACCCGCGACGGCGCGCTCGGCGACGACACCACCGCACCCTTCGACAAGATTGAAGTCACCGTCGGTGCGTGTGACATCCCCGATGCCTGGTTCACCCAACTCGTCCCCGGCGGACGGGTAGTCCTGCCGCTGCGCTGGCGGGGCCAGACCCGCGGCGTCGCCTTCGTCAAGGGCGACGACAGTGTACTCCGCTCGGAGTCGGTGTTCCTCTGCGGCTTCGTCCCCATGATCGGCCAAGGCATCGAACGCGTCGCCACGCTCCATACCGACCCCCTCGTCCAGATCCACTACGACATCGACCAGGACATCGATCCGGCCCAGCTGACCGGCATCCTGAACACCCCGCGGACCAGCGCCTGGTCCAGAATCACCGTTGGCCCGCAGGACCCCATCGACGGGATCTGGCTACGCGCCACCGCGACCGATCCCGCCGTCTGCCGCATCAACGCCAGCGCCGGCGCGGTCAGCGCCGACCTTTGCACGCCCTTCATCCCGAACCTGAGCCCCACGCTGATCGCCGGCTCCTCACTGGCCTACCTCATCAAGCGCCGGTCGGACGGCCCCGACCCGGTCTACGAACTCGGCGCCCACGGACACGGACCCGACGGCCACGCCCTCGCCGAGCGGCTGTGCGGACACATCCACACCTGGAACACCGACCGCAAAGCCCGCCCGTCCCTGACCGCGATGCCTCTGACCGCTCAGGCCAGCATTCCCAACCACGCGATCGTCAAGAAAGACTGCGCGATCATCGTCACCTACTGAACCACCTGCCCGCGTCGGCGAGACGGCACCTGCCAGCGGCGTCTCTTGGACACCACTGGCTTGCTGTCCCTCGCCGAACCGACCGGATCGTCCGGAGGTGCCTCATACTCCTGAGCAGCGACCTGCGAACGCGTGCCTCCTCCGTCGCGGCCCGTCTCGCCGACGCGCTGACCGCACCACCCCCACCCCATGCCGGTAACGATCAGGCGTCGACCAGAGAGCCCTGGCGCGGCCAGTCGCTGGCCGCCGGCGCCGCGGGCGTCGCTGTGCTCCACGGCCTACGCGCCCGCGATGGCGTCGGTAGCTGGGCCACCGTCGACGCCTGGCTCAAAGCCGCCACACGCGAGAAGCTGAGCGTCGGGGCGCGAGCCGGCCTGTGGTTCGGCGCCCCGGCCCTCGCGTTCACGCTCGCCACGGCAGCTCCACCCGGCCGCTACCGATCCGCCCGCCAGCACCTGGACAGCGCCGTCACGGAGATGACCGACCTGCGCCTCGCCGCAGCCAACCGGCGTATCGATGCCGGCCAGCGACCGGAACGCGCCGAATACGATCTCGTCCGCGGCTTGACGGGACTCGGCGCTCACCTCCTCACCTCCCGCCCAGACGCAGATCAGCTTCGCCGGGTCCTGGCGTACCTCGTCCGCCTCGCCGAACCCCTGCCTGCCATTGGCACAGGTGGCCTGACACTGCCGGGCTGGTGGAGCGGCGACCTTCCCGTCGGAGCGCCGGCTGACGCGTTCGCGGACGGCCACGCCGACCTCGGGATGGCCCACGGCGTCGCAGGTCCTCTCGCGCTACTCGCTCTCGCCCACCGCCAGGCCATCGTCGTGCCCGGCCACCTCGACGCCCTGCACCAAATCTGCGACTGGCTCGACGCCTGGCGCCAGGAGAGCTCAACCGGCCCCTGATGGCCCGAGAAGATCACCCTCCGCGAGCTGAGCGCCGGCCGCCCCGCCCAAACCGGCCCAGGCCGCGTTTCCTGGTGCTACGGCGCCCCCGGCCTTGCCCGCGCCCAGCAACTCGCCGCCCTCGCGCTGGCCGACACATCGCGCCAGAAACGCGCCGAGTCCACGCTCGCCGCCTGCCTCGACGACCCCGTCCAACTCGCCAGACTCGTCGACCCGGCACTCTGCCACGGCTGGGCCGGCCTGATCGCCACCGTCCACCACGCCGCCGCCGACGCCCGCTACCACCCACTCGGCAGCCACCTCCCAGCCCTAACCGATCAACTCCTCGACAGCCTCGACCCGGCAGAGCCCGCCAGCAGCCGATCACCCGGCCTCATCGAGGGCGCCGCCGGGATCGCTGCCGTCCTGCATGGCCTCGCCACCGACAGCACAGCTACCTGGGAAACCGTGCTTCTCCTCGGCCGAACTTAGGGTCAGCCGCGAAGACGAAGCGTGCTCGACGCGGACGTTTGCCACCCACGACATCCAGGGCGACCGCCGGACGAAGCGTCATCCCGTACCGCTCGACCTGTGACATAACGATTACTGCCAGAGTGGTCTGCGCAGCGGGCAATCGGAGGATCGGCCATCCGGCTCCGGAGAGGATATGGGGCATCGTCATGAGTAGGGCGAGCCAGCGGGCGGAGCAGGACGAGCTGCGAGCGCGGATGCGCGCGGTCGGCATGTCCCACGACGAGATCGCGATCGAGTTCGCCCGCCGCTACAAACTGCGCCCCCGCGCCGCTCACCGCGTCGCGCACGGCTGGACCCAGATGCAGGCCGCGGCCCACATCAACGCCCACGCCGCCCACACCGGCCTCGATCCCCACGGCGCGGCTCCCATGACCGCCCCGAAGCTGTCGGAACTGGAGAACTGGCCGCTACCGAACAACCGCCGCCGGCCCACACCCCAGCTCCTCGCCCTGCTCGCCGAGGTCTACGACACCAGCATCCACAATCTGATCGACCTCGACGACCGCGAACACCTCACCCCCATCGACACCCTTCTGATCACCACCACACGCCGAAGTCGCGCGGGGAGTGGAGCGATCCCGGATACTCCTCCGGACGTCATCGGGCCGTCATCGCGGCGTACCCGGCCGTCGCCGGCACCCGCCCACCGCCGTCCCGGCCCGGCACGCCGCCCAGACTCAGCGGACCACCCGTCGACCCGGATCCGGCTCGATCCCGCGACGAATCCCAAGCGGCGAGCGGCCTGTCCGCCACCCCGATGATCGGGCTTCTCGTCACCTGCGCGTCGCGATACGGGTCGCCACGCGGGCCCTGACCGTCCGTGATCCGGCGATCTGGCGCAACCGCCCTTCCAAGTCCGGGTACTGAATCCTTCCTCCGTGAAGTCACCGACGATCAGTGGCAGTCGGCGGTGGGCCGGGTAGCCCGCAGGGATGAGGTACGCCATCGGCGACGGGTTGACCCGGCGGAACAGGGGCCGGCGCCACGGTGCCTCGTCGACGCGGTGAACTGTCACGACCTACAACTCCTATCCGGGCACGGTCGCGAACCGGTCGACCTCGCCGTGCTCGGCGCAGTGCGGCGGCAGCCCCGCGACGGTCCTGACGAACAGCACCAGGCCGACGCTGTCCGGGGCGGCCACGGACGCCGACGGCGCGCCGCTGTGCCTCGACTTCGAGGTGTGGAACCAGGACAGCACCACAAAGATCACCGACGGTTCGGTGTCGAACGTCTCCCCGAACGCCACCGGCTCCTGGACGGTGCCCGCCGGGGTACTCGCCAACGGCACCACCTACCAGTGGCGGGTGCGCGCCTACGACGGCACCGACTACTCGCAGAACTGGTCGTCGTGGATCCCGTTCACCGTCGACACGACCGTCCCGGCGGCGCCGACCGCGCTGAGCTCGGCGGCGTGGCCGTCAGGCGGCTGGGCCTCGGCCACCTCCGGCACGTTCACCTGGACCTCCCCCGGCGGGGACACCCAATCGTTCCTCTACGGCCTCGACCAGCCCTCGCCCGCCACCGAGACCACCGGGACGACCACCCCGTCGCTGAACGCCACCGACGGACTGCACACGTTCTACCTGCGGACCAAGGACAAGGCCGGCAACCTCTCGCTGGTTGTCTCCTACAGCTTCGGAGTCGGCACCGGCGCGTTGGCGAGCCCGGCGGAGAACGCCCGCGTCCATCGCTTCGTCGTCCTGGAGGGACAGGCGCCGTCCTCCCAGGTGTCGGTGACCTACCGATACCGGCTGGGAACGAACACGTCGACGGCGTGGACGGACGTGCCGGTCGCGGACGTGACCACCGAGGGCACGACCACGAGCCCGACATGGCC
The DNA here is from genome assembly GCF_977927595.1 of Frankia sp. CcWB3. Lineage (NCBI taxonomy): Bacteria > Bacillati > Actinomycetota > Actinomycetes > Frankiales > Frankiaceae > Frankia > Frankia sp. CcWB3. The sequence goes on along the minus strand of NZ_CDWRCK010000065.1, from coordinate 2,329 downwards.
CGCGCCGCGCAACGCCTCCGGCGCGTTCGACCGGCAGAACTGGAACGTCGGCTTCACCCTGCAGGGCGGCACCGACGGGCCGATCCAGCTCCAGGCCTGTTTCCGTACCTCGGGTGGCACCGTCACCTGCACCGGGGCCCGGACGATCCAGTACGCGCGTAACGCGTTCGGGGACTCCAACGCCACCAGCGACGTCGGCCCCGGAAAACTGGCCTCGCTGACCGGTGACTACTCCCTGTCGGCCACCGACGTCACCATGCCGACCTACACCGGCAGCCTGACCGTCGGCCGGTCCCTGACGACGTTGACCCCGCCCGCGGCGACCAGCGACCCTGCCGGCATCTTCGGCCCGGGTTGGACCTCGGATCTGCAGGGACCAGACACCGGTTCGGCGGCCAAGACGCTGACGGACAACACCGGCACCACAAATACCGTGACACTGACGTCGAGTGAGGGCGCCGCCTCGGCGTACTCCCGTACCGGGACCGGCGGTTATCCCTACGCCTACACCGGCATCGCGGACACCGCCACCGACGGCTCCAAGCTCGTCAAGGATTCGGCGACCCAGTTCACCCTCACCGAGGTCGACGGCACCAAGACGGTATGGGTGTCGAAGACCGTCGGCTCGGCGACGATCTGGGTGGTCGACCGGGTCGTCCAGCCCGGGTCCGCGACCACCTCGACGTACACCACGGACGGCGCCGGCCGGGTCACCCGCATCCTCGCGCCCGTCCCGGCCGGGGTGGACTGCTCGGGCACGCTCGGCGCCGGCTGCCGGGCACTGACCCTCGCCTACGCCACCTCGACCACGGCGACCGGCTCCGGCACCGACCCGGCCACCTGGGGCAATTACACCGGGCAGGTCTCCACCGTCTCGATGTCCCTCAACGGAGGCACCGCGACCGTCGTCGCCCAGTATAAGTACGACTCCACCGGGCACCTGCGGTTCGAGTACGACCCGCGGCTGGACAACACCGACGGCTCGCACCTCGGATCGGTCTACCAGTACAACGCTCAGGGCCGCCTCCAGAGCTACACCCCCGCGGGCCAGGACGCCTGGTCGTTCACCTACGACAGCTACGGTCGGCTGATCACCGTGGCACGGCCCCGGCCCGCTGGCGCGGGTACCGCCACCCGTACCGTCGTCTACAACGTCGCCCTCAGCGGAACGGGCGCGCCGGTCGACATGTCCCCGAGCGCCGTCGCCGCCTGGGGGGCAGCAGGACCTGCCGGCCTGGGCCACGGCGGTGTTCCCCGCGAGCAGGGTCCCGTCAAACCCGCCGGTCGCCGCCGACTGGCCCTACGTCGACCTGACCTACCTCAACGCCGACGGCCGGCAGGTGAACGCCGCCTCCTACGGCAACGGCGCCTGGCAGGTCACAACCAACGAACATGACGTCAAGGGCAACGTGATCCGTGAACTGACCGCGGAGAACCGTAACCAGGCCCTCACCCCGACCGCCGACACCGATCCGACCGCCGCGGCGCTCACCGACTCCGCGGCCCGCGCCCAACTGCTGGACACCGACACCGTCTACTCCGCCGACGGCGTGTCCGTCGTCGACACGTTCGGGCCGACGCATCGCATCGTTGACGACGCCGGCGCCCAGTACTCCGCCCGCGAGCACGTCCACACCGACTACGACGAGAACGCCCCGTCCGCACCCGACCCGTACCGGCTGCCCACCACCGTCACCACCACCATCCGCCAGGCCGGCGGGGCCGACGTCGACCCCCGCAAGACGATCAACGGCTATGAGGCGAAGACCGGCGCGGATGCCGCGACATCCGGCTGGACGCTACGCAAGCCGACGACCGTGACCACCTGGATGGGCGGCGGTTCCACCCCCGACATCGTCCGCACCACCTACTACAACACCGCCGGGAACCCGGTCGAGGTCCGCCAGCCGAAGGCGAACAGCGCCGGCACCGACGCCTTCACCACCGTCATCTCCTACTTCACCGCGACCGGCTCCGGCGGCTGCGTCAACGCCTCTTGGACGGGCCTGACCTGCTCGACTGGCCCGGCCGCGCAGCCCTCCTCGGGCAACCCGCTGCCGGTGACCACCTACACCTACAACAACCTCAACCAGCCGTTGACCAAGGTCGACACCGTCACCTCCGGATCGACGAGCACCCGGACCACCACCTACACCTACGACGCGGCCGGCCGGAAGACATCCGAGGCGTTCGCGGCCAGCCCGGCCACGGACGGCGGCACCGCGCTTCCCACCGCGACCTTCGGCTACAGCACCACCACCGGCCTGCCGACCACCACGACCGCGAACAGCACCACGCTGACCACCGGCTACGACACCTGGGGTCAGGT
>NZ_CDWRCK010000064.1:16159-19019 GCF_977927595.1 Frankia sp. CcWB3 | reverse complement strand
GATCCAGGCGTCAGGCTCAATGAGGCGTTCGATGCCGTCAAGGACGCGGTCGAGGCCCCAGCTGAACTGCTCAGTGGTGACGTAGGCGGCCAGCACGTCAATCTGGCTGGCGGTACGTGGGTAGTGCTCGGCGGGCACGGCCGCGAACGCGTCACGGCGGGCGGCGATCCGCTCTGCCTCGCTGGTTCCCGGCTCGTGCGGCTCGGCGGCCTCCAACGCGATGGCGCCCAGCACATACACGATCAGCAGATATACGGACCGGGCCGCGTTCGCCGCCGGCACCCCGCCGTCGGCCAGTGCCGCGAGCAGTCGCTCGTTGAGCGCGAGCGCGTTGGGGCCGTCCATCGGGCCACCGAGCAGCAGGCTGACCGCGCCGGGATGGCGGACGTCATCCTTCCGTCCTTCCACCGAGGCGGCACCGGCCTGGTCTGGACCTGGTTCGCGACCGGCTGGACCTACGCTCTGCTGCTACCGCCGACGCTGCTGCTGCCCACGGCCCTCGGTCGCCGGGACGATCCCGTCCTGCGCGCCGCGACCTGGGTCGGCTCCGCCGCGATCGTGCTCGCGCTCACCGGCTTCCTGCGCTGGGTCTTCGTCGTGCCGCCGCTGGCACGGCAGTACATGGCCAGCGACACGACGACCCGAGCGGCCGTCGACGCCGCCTGGCTCGCACAACACCAGCTCGGCGGCTCCCTGCTCGGCGAGCACCTCGGCCAGACGCTCGCCATCGCCTGGTCGACGACGATCTCCGTGATCATCCTCTGCCGCCGTCCGCTTCCCGCCGCTGTGGGCATGCTGGGCCTGGTCGCAAGCGCCATCTACCTGCTCAACCAGGGCGACATCCTGGCAACCGCGATCCCCGAGGTCCCCGCATGGGAACCGGCGGGCTTCCTCGGCTCCACACTCTGGGGAGTATGGATCGCCACCCTCGGCTTCGCACTCCTCCTCCGACGTCCACCCAGCTGACCTTGCAGAACCGGCTCTGCCTCGCGGCCAGCCGTGCCGGGCTGCCGGGCTGCCAGGCCCCGCCCTGAATGATTCCAGCTCGGCGTCGGGGTCTGTTGCATCCGCGAAGTCCGCACCGACGACCTCGGGATGAGACCGGTCAGGCGACGATGTCGACCGGCGTGCCCAGGGGCAGCATGCCCGCCAACCGGGTGATGTCGCTGTTGCTCAGGCGGATGCAGCCGTGGCTGACGTCACGCCCCAGCGTATGGGGCTGGTTGGTGCCATGCAGACCGATAATCGGAGCATGGCCTTCGAAGGAGGCCAGTGAGGTGGAGAAGCCCGAGATGCCGAAGGCGAAGGGCCCGTGGGGTCCGGTCGGATTCCGCGGCCGCAGCAGTTCGGTCAGGTAGTACCGCCCCCCGGGAGTCGGTGTTTCCGTGGTTCCGACCGCCATCACGAACAAGGATATGAGCGTGTTCCCGCGGTACAGCCGCAACTGGTGGGCTCCGCGGACGACCTGCAGGTGGTAGGCGGTGGTGCTGGCGCGGACCTGGTCGTCCCTGATCCATCCTCGGCTGCCGTTGGGCCATACCGGCAGCAGGACCTGCCACCATCCGGGCAGCCTCGCCGTGACGAGAAAGACCCGTGGCACGCCCGCCTCGTTCGGGTTACTCAGCCGCGACGCGGGCCGGGTGGACACGGGCGTTGGGTAGACGTCCACGCCGGCGACGGTCGCGGTCAGAATCGTGTTCACCGCCTCCGGTTCGGCCGCCGCGCCGCGAGAAGACATAGCGGTGACCGAAGACCTGGGGGTAGCCGAAGACATACCGGTGGCCGAAGACCTGGCGCCGATGCCCTCACCGCCGACCGCGCAGGCGGCCGGGAACAGCAGCCCGCACACGGCGACCACCAGCGCGGCCGACGCGCGCGGCGCCGACAAGCCGGCGGGTGGTCGAGGCCGCCGGGTGCCCGCGTCCGTCACCTCTGTCATCCCATAGAGCCGGTCATCCCGTGAAGGGGATGGTGTTCGTCGTGATCGGCGTCGCCGGTGCCGTCGTGCCGGTGCCGGTGCCGCCCTGTTGCCCGGGCGAGCCCTGTGGCGTCGTGCCGCTGGTTACGGGTGATGTCGAGCCCGTCCCCTGGGCTGGGGCTCCCGTTCCGAGAGCCTTCGCGGTACTCAGGTTCTGTCCGCCACCGGTCGACTCCCCAGTACCGGGAGTCTGTCCGCTACCAGAAGCCTGTCCACCGCCAGAAGCCTGCGGGGACGAGGGCGCCTCGCCCCGCGCGCCCGGCGCGATACCGGCTCCCGGGGCGACGGGGCCGGTGCCGGTAGTGCCGGTAGTGGTGGCGGTCGACGGGCCAGGTCCGGTGGCCGGCACCGGCCGGCCGTGGGTCGACACACCAATCGTCGGCAGCTGGGGTGAGGGATTCCACGACTGGTCGAACGCGCGGGCCACGACAAGGGAGGAATGCGTGTCCAGGGTGCGCGAGGCACCCGCCGCCAGCACGCCGTTGCCACCCCGCCCCTCCTTCGAGAACCAGCCGAAGGCGACAGGATGATCGGTGACGTTCCTCAGCGTCCACGAGACCATGTCGTGCCCGCCTGCCGATCGCAGCTCGAGCGACCGCAGGTGGCTCTGGACCCGGTTGATGTCGGCCGCCCCGATCGAGTAGGCGCGGAACAACGGGTTGATCTGTGCGACGACATGAGGCGGGGTCGGGTTGACGACGACGTTGTCGATACTCACGTCGAGATCTGGCCGCAGGGCGGAGCCGCCCGGGAGCGTGACCTGACTGGAACCGGGCACCCCGTCGGGGAACGCGGCGCCGGCTGGACCGGCCACGGCGGCGGCCAGGGCGCCGGCAGCACCGACGGCGGCAAAATACATTTTTCGCGAGCGCATAGGGGACG
>NZ_CDWRCK010000064.1:6186-16001 GCF_977927595.1 Frankia sp. CcWB3 | reverse complement strand
TTTCATTTCGACTCCATAGCGGGACGCCCCTTCCCTGCGTAATTTATCGGCGTACGTGTACGTTGAATCGCTCTGGCGACAGTACTCTGCGACGTCCTCGTGCTACCCCGCACGATCTCACCATGTACCCCGTCCGGGCTAACACGGCGGCGGGAACCGGGCACGGACGGTCCGCCCCGTGCCGTGTGTGCCGGGGATTTTTTCCGCACCCACCAGGAGACGTCGGCGAAAGCTGTTCGGCCGGCATGTTCCGACTCACCTGTCCTCACCAGGAAGACGGAGGACGGCGATACGATTATGTCGGGCTCTCCGAACGGGCCGGGTCCGCGGATGTGGTGTGTGCAGGATGATGGCCGCCAGCACGCCAGAATGGTCGGTGCGGAAAACTGGATCGGCCGGGACCGGGCCCACCCGGCACCGCCGGAACCAAGGAGGGTGATAAGGAGGGTTACGCAGAACTCATGGAATAGAAAGAGAGCGCCCGGATCACGGAGAATACCGACCGACAGGTCGGGAGCGGACGCCGGTGGTCGGTGTGCAGTACGTGCCAGACCCTGCAGTACTCGCCAGACCCTGGAGTTGGCGATGGCCCGGGTTGCGCTCGGTCAGGTGGTGTCCTCCCGAGTAGAGTTCCGGGCCGGAACTCTACGACCGACACGACAGCAGGGCTCCATAGGTGTCGCGCCGGTTGCCGTCGGACAGCCGGTTGTAGGTGAGGTAGAGCGTGCGGCGGGAGTGGCCGGAGTGGTTGGGGGCGCTGCCGGCCGGGGGCCGGTGGCCAGTCTTCGACCTCCTGGGCCCATCGGCGCAGCAGGGCCAGATCGTCTCCCGGCAGGAAGCCGTCGACGAGCCAGACTCCCGTCCCGCGCCACCGGTCGAGATCGGCGGTCACGTGCGACCCCAGCCGGGCCATGGATCCGCTTGGCAGACTCACGCTTCACCCTTTTATAAAAAATCACCTAACTGATACAATTTCGAGTAACGAATTTCTATCGCGTAATCCAACCTTGCCAGCTACGACGCTCGGATCTCCCTGGCGCTATCCGAAGATGACCGGCTTACCGAGTGGCAAGCCGGTGGACGGCGCCCCGACGATCCGCCCGACCTCCCCATCGACTGCCCCCGCCCTGATCCACGGCCATGACCGTAGACGACCGTAGACAGCAGAAGGAAACATCCTCTTAACAGGATCTATTAGATGGATAGAACTTTCATACAGTATGATTTCTACCGAAGAAACAGATCTTCATCCAACCCGTGCGGCAGATGGCAGTACACCACCGGCAAGCCGGAAGCCGGAAAGCGCGAGGATGGCGACGACGTTGGGAGAGACCATGACCGGACCGACGGCCGTCGAGGCGATCGACGAGCCCGCCCAACCCCTCCCCGAGCCGGGCGGCACCATCGCGCACCTACGCGCCTGCCTGCCGACCCTCACTCCCAGCGGTCGCAAGATCGGCCAGCTGATCCTCAGTGACCCGAGGGAAATCGTTCACCTCACCGTCACCGATCTCGCCGATCGGACCAGCACCTCCGTCGCGACCGTGGTCCGGTTCTGTCAGGACCTCGGCCTCAAGGGCTTCGCCGACCTCAAGATCCGTCTCGCCGGCGAAGCGATTCCCCCCGAACGCGGCCTTCACGAAGACGTCACTCACGCCGACTCCCCTGCCACCATCCTGGAGAAGATCCTCCGCAGCACCGAGGCGGCCCTGTCCGAGACCACCCGCACCGTCGACCGCACGGCATTCGCCCGCGCGGTCGACGCCCTGCATCGCGCTGACCGGGTCCTGCTCATCGGCGCGGGGACGTCCGCCCCCCTCGCCCAGGACGCCGCCTACCGCTTTCGCACCCTCGGCCTGCTCGTCGAAGCCCCCGCCGACGCCCACGTCCAACATGTGGCCGCGCGCCTGCTGCCCCCCGCCTCCGCCTGCCTGGCCATCAGCCACACCGGGCAGACCCGCGAAACCCTGGCCGGCGCCGCCGCGGCGCGCGCGGCGGGGGCCACGACCATAGCCCTCACCAGCTTCTTCCGATCCCCCCTGACGAGGCTGGCCGACGTAGCCCTCGTCGCCGGCAGCAGCGAAACAAACTACCGAGTCGAGGCCATGAGCAGCCGCATCATCCACACGACGGTCCTCGACGCCCTGTTCGTGGCCGTCCACCTCGCGCAACCCGACCGCGCCCAGAAAGCCCAGGAACTCACCGCCGAGGTACTTACCGAACACCGGATCTGACGCCCAAGTTCACGGAGGTGAACCCGCGGAGCGCGACGGCGAGGGTGGCCGTGGCCAGGGTGGCCATCTCCCGGTCCGGTACGGGGCCGGCGGCGGTATCGGCGGTCCTCTCACCCCGCCCGGACGGCACGAACTAAACAAACCGCGCAAACCGTGCGCCGGCCTCCCACCGCACCCGCTCGCACCCGCTCACTCAGGCGGCGCCCACGATCCTTCGACTGGCCTTCGGCCGGCGAATCTGGGGGACCTGAGCACGGTCCGCGGTCCCTGGACCGTGCCTTGCTCCCCACAACTCGGCCGGTCCGGCCGGACGCCGGCCACGCCGGGCGACCGAGATACCAGATGATAATGTATTCGCTATCTGCATTCACTATCTGCGTCCGGCGCCGGAACATTCACGTTCAGTGGCGCGGTCACTGCCGGGAAGGGCGTCACCTGCACCACCGAGGTGGCATCCGACGGGAAGTACGGCGGGACGCGGAGGGCGTCCCGATCGGCGTAAAATCCTTCACGCGGCACGGAAGGGCGCGACACGTGATTCCCGTCGCGATCGCCTTGCCGGGCCTGCCGTAGACCATGACGGCGAGCTTCCGAAAAAGCGCCGTGACCACGCTCGGCGTGAACGCCCCGCCCACCAACCGACACAATTGGGTAGTCAGATCACGGCCCGCTGCTGCGCCCCGGAGGGGACGTAATGAAGTAACAAATACGTGATCGAGAGCATCATCGCAGGTCACAGGCCTGTGGAGGGTTCGAAACGCGCAAGTTATTTCATTTCGACTCCGGAGAGCACGAATGAGGGCACGAATGATGGCACGAATGCGCCGACCCTCCCAATCCTTCCGGTAAAGTCGGACGGGACCCGGACCCGGAGCGTGAAAAGCGGAGCGTGAAAAGCGGCCAGAACCGTTGAGGCATGCCGCCGAACCTGGCGGACCGTCACGGCCGGGACCGTCACGGATTCCCCGCGCCGAGGGCACCATTGCCGGCGCACAGGCCATTACAAGAGGTTTCGGGCGTCCGGCCGACGGCTTCCTCCGATGCCACCCGGCTCCGCCTCGAGCCGTTACCCGAACAAGCCAGCCGCAGGGGCGGCGGAGGCTTTCCCTCGCATCCACCAACGATTCGATAGACATCAGCAGCACTCCATCGCCTCACCGGTCAGTCATGACGGCCCTGAAGCCGCGCCCCCGGTCGGTTTCCGGAGTGCCCTGGGAAGGAGAATCCATGGCGGATCCCGTGGTGACCGACGTCGGGACGTCGGCACGCAAGATCAACCGCGAAGACCCGAACGGCGGATGCCCGGTCGTGCAGGGCGCCGACGGCGTATGGCGGATCAGCGGGTACGCCGCCGGACAGGCGGTGCTGCGCAGCCTGGAAACCAAGCAGGCCGGCCTCGGTATCGACGCCTCTAAGGCGATCCCCAAGCGGATCCGCCGGCCGGTGCTGCACAGCGACGGCCCCGAGCACCGGGAACGCCGCCGGCTGACCGCACGATTCTTCACTCTACGCAGGGTCGACGAGCACTACCGCGAGCTGATGCACCGCGTCGCCGACGAGCAGATCGACCGGTTGCGCCGCGAGCGGAGCGTCGACCTGTCCGAGCTCAGCTTCGCCCTCGCCGTCGAGGTCGCCGCGGCGGTGATCAGCCTCACCAACAGCCGCCCCGGCATGGCCGCCCGCCTGGAACGGTTCGCCCAAGGAGACCTCGGACCGCCGAATGTCACCAGCATCCGCGGCATCAGGCAGTTCATCCGGCAGAACCGCCACGCCCTCGCCTTCTACCTCGCTGACGTGCGCCCCGCGGTACGCGCCCGCCGTCGGCGACGCACCGACGACCTCATCTCACACATGATCGATCAAGGCTGCACCAACGCCGAGATCTTCGCCGAGTGCGTCACCTTCGCACCCGCAGGAATGATCACCACTCGGGAGTTCATCAACGTCGCCGCCTGGCACCTGTTCACCGACGACACACTGCGCGCCCGCTACCGCGACGCCGACCAGACCGAACGGATCGCGATCCTGCACGAGCTCCTGCGATTGGAACCGGTCATCTCCACTCTCAAACGGCGGACGACAGCCGACATCCACCTACCGGGCCCACGCGGCCCGCTGACGATCCCAGCCGGCGCCCAGATCGACATCGCGGTGAGCAGCACCAACGTCGACACGCAGGCCATCGGCGCCGACCCGTACACGGTCCGCCCCGCCCGCCCGATCGGCGACGGCGTGAGTCCGGCGGGGCTGAGCTTCGGCGAGGGGCCCCACAAATGCCCCGGCGCACACGTCGCCATCCACGAAACCGACATCTTCCTGCACAAGCTGTTCATGCTCGACGGCCTACGCATGGCCAGCCCACCTCAGGTCACCCTCCGGGACGAGATCGCGGCCTACGAGCTGCGCGGTCTCGTCGTCGCGCTCGACTGAATCATCGCGTTCGGTTGAATCGTCGCGCTCGATTGACCTGGCCCCACGCGCCCGGCGCCGGGCACCAGGTACTGGCACCAGGTACCGGATCCGCGTCGTCGCCGACGATGAACCTGAGGCGTCACGGCACTCCCGGATCCATCACTCCCGGATCCATCAGCTCGGCCTGGCCGTTACGGATCTCCGCTCGGGCGTGCGCGACGAGCTCCTGAACGTCCCGTTCCACCTCGTCGGGGCCAAGCCCGAGCGCCGGCCCGATGTGGAGCGACCACACCTCGGACCGCAGGTTGGTCTCGAAGTCGAGTTCGGCACGGAGGTGGCACGGAGGTTCTGCCGGGCGGCCTCGCGGTTCTGGCGGAGGCGGGCGGCCACCCGCCTCGACGTGATGGGGTCGGCCATGGGTGTCGGCGGAGGAACTCACGCCTTCATGCTGATATGCACCCGGAGGCATTCCCGCGCCGGCCCGCTCCTGGTGACGCCCCATCGTCTCCAGCCGCCTGGCGATCGGAATCCAGGAATTCCTCGCCCGCATCCGCGCGGTCAGCCGGCGGGCCGCGGGACACTGGGCCGATGCCGCGTCCCTTCCAACAGATCGATGTCTTCTCAAGATCCCCATATCAGGGCAATCCGGTAGCCGTCGTGCTCGACGGATCGGGACTCGACCCGGAGGAGATGCAACGGTTCGCCCGGTGGATGAACCTCTCGGAGACCACCTTCATCCTGCCGCCCACCTCACCGGACGCCGACTACCGGGTCCGGATCTTCACGCCCGGTGCCGAGCTGGCCTTCGCGGGGCATCCCACGCTGGGTACCTGCCACGCCTGGCTGACCACCCGGCCTCCGGCCGAACGGGGCGATGTGGTCGTTCAGGAGTGCGGTGCCGGGCTTATTCCCGTTCGGCGGACCGCGGACGGACTCGCGTTCGCCGCACCCCCGCTGCGACGCTCGAGGCCGGTCGAGGAGGCACTCATCCAGCGCATCAGCACGGTGCTGGGCATCGCCCGCGACGACATCGTGGCCGCCGAGTGGGCGGACAACGGGCCGGGATGGATTGCTGTTCTGCTCGACAGCGCCGAGGCGGTCCTCGCGTTGCAACCGGGCATCGTCGACCTGCATCTCGGCGTGCTCGGCCCGTATCCGCCAGAGTCGACCGAGACGTTCGAAGTTCGGGCCTTCTTCCCCGTGAACGGCACGATGAGGGAGGATCCGGTAACCGGAAGCCTCAACGCGTCCGTCGCCCAATGGCTGCTCCGGACCGGACGAGCGAGCGCGCCTTACACGGTGAGCCAGGGAACACTGCTCCACCGGACCGGACGGGTGCACATCTCCGCTGATGCGGACGGCACGGTCTGGATCGGCGGCGAAACGATCACCTGCGTGTCCGGCTTCGTCGAGCTGTAGGTTCCCCCCGGCGGGAAGAACCGCCGCCGCGCGGGACGCCGAACGACGGCGCCTGCCCGGCTCCGCCGGACCGCCCGCGCGATCCAGATCCTCCCGCCCCCGAGGCCCCGAGGCCTCCCACGTCCGGGCAAGAGACGGCCGGACACGGGAAAGGCGCCCGGATACGCGTCAGTTCTCGATCCAACCGTACTTCTCGGCCACGCCCATCAGCTCGCTTCTGACCCGAACTATCTGCGTCCCCGTCAGGGTCGGGTCGATCCGGAGCAACAGTTCGGTGATTTCCTGGGTGAACTCCCCGACCGGCAGGACGTCACAGAGAGCGTCGGAATCGTCCGCGTGGACGGTTCCCCTCGTCGGCGCCGGAGCGGCCAGGCCCGAAGCCGCAGGTGTGGACCTGAGGATGCGGGCCGAACTGGCCTTCAGCCCACGCTCGCCCTCCTCGATCTCGAACTCCATGACGGCCCCGGGGACGACGAGATTCTTCTCAACAAGAAGATCGTTGGCATGTAGGAAAATATCGTCTCCTCCGTCACTGGGAGCTATGAAACCGTAACCCCGAACATGGTCGAAGCGAAGAACCTTACCTGTACTCACGACTCACCTCAACAACACCCGAAAGACCATACGATTATCCACCGCCACTTCGCCCACCCAACCGCCACGTGGCGGGCCGGACGGCTCGAGAGTGAAGCATACCCCCACAGCCCCAACCGACCGCAAGCCCGACGCATCCACCCTCACCCTCGACGGAAACAACCGCGCCAATGCCCACCCACGCTACCTCGGTTGAGACCAACGTTCAACGCGGAACGATGGGTCATCCTTTCGCGATTACGACCACACCCCCAAGACGGATCCGCGATCACAGGAACGAACATGTGTTCGACACTGCCGGGCGAGGGGGCTACGCTTACAACCATGTTCACGTCCACATCGTCCCCGGCCACCTGACCATGATTGTCGCCATCCCGAGCCGCCGACGCCTGTCTCCGAACGTCGGGAGGACGTCCTCGCCGCATTCCGCCGGACGCCCGCGGCGCGCCGGTCAGTCACTCCCTGAGCCCCGGCCCGCCACCGAGAGACTGACAGACATGCACGTCACCATTCCACCTGCCCGAGGATCTCGTCGAATTCAGCGACAGAGGCGCGGACCAGAATGCACGGGTCCGCCCTCAACTCGAAAACAGCTCAGGGATTCAGCAGATTCGGGGAAGTTGCTCGCCGACCGGGAGGTCCACCACGCGGCTCGCGCCGAGACCGGTCCTCGCGACCACCATTCCCGGGTGTTCCGCGGTCACCATACCTGTCACGGCCGCGTTTCGGCCGAGTGGGCACGCGCGCATCGCCTCAAGCACCCGATCGGCGTCCCGCGGCGCGACCATCGCCACGAGCTTGCCCTCGTTGGCAATGTAGAAGGGGTCCAGCCCGAGAATGCTGCAGGCGTCGAGGACCGGCTCGGGAACGGGAACATGCCGTTCGGTGATGACGATTCCCACCCGCGCGGTCCGCGCGATCTCGTTGAGTGTCGCGGCCAGTCCTCCGCGCGTCGGGTCCCGCAGGGCGTGCACGTCCGCACCGGTGCGCAGCATAGCGCCGACCAGTCCGTGCAACGGAGCGGTGTCACTGCGGACCGCCGTGGCAAATTCCAGGCCCTCCCGGCAGCTGAGCACGGCGATCCCGTGCAGCCCGATCTCGCCGCTGACCAGGACGACGTCGCCCGGCCGGGCCCGAGCGGGCCGGATGTCGACGCCGTCGGGAACCAGGCCGATCCCCGCCGTGTTGACGTAGACCCCGTCACCGTGACCGGCATCGACGACCTTGGTGTCACCGGTTACCAGCCGGACGCCCGCGACACGGGCCGCCGCTCCGAGCGCATCCGCCACCCGGCCAAGATCGGTCAGCTCGGTGCCCTCTTCCAGGATGAACGCGGTCGAGAGGTACCGGGGTTCGGCGCCGGACATCGCCAGGTCGTTGACAGTTCCGTTGACCGCAAGATCGCCGATCGAGCCGCCGGGGAAGAACAACGGTCGAACGACGTAGGAGTCGGTGGTGAACGACACCCGTGCGCCGTCGACGGTGACCACGGCCGCATCCCCCAGGTCCTCCGGACCGCCCGCGCCGGCGACTCCGAAGGCCGGCAGGAAGAGATGCTCGACGAGCTCGGCCGACATCGCGCCCCCGCCGCCATGCCCCATCACGATCGTGGGGCACTCCACCAACGGCACAGGACAGGTCCACGCGGCCGGATCCACCGCCGTCACGGCCTCATCCACCATGTCCCACCTCCAGCGCACGTCCCACCTCCAGCGCACGTCCCGCTTCCGGCGAGGCCTGCGCAACCGCCGGAGAGGTGCTCATCCGGCGGTAGAGGTAGTAGGCGGCACAGGCCCCTTCGGAGGACACCATGGTCGCGCCGAGCGGGGTCCGCGGCGTGCACTGCCGTCCGAAGGCCACGCACTCATGCGGCTTGATCAGGCCTTGGAGCACCTCGCCCGATCGGCACGCCGAAGACTCGGCCGTGTGGACATCCGCCACGGCGAACCGCAGCTCCGCGTCGAAGTCGCGGTAGGCCGGCGACAGGCGCCAGCCGCTACCCAGGATGACACCGATGCCCCGCCAGGCCCGGTCGGCCACCTCGAAAACGTCCCGCAGCATCGCGATGGCGGCCGGGTTGCCGGCGGCCGGAACCGCCCGGGGATAGGCATTCTCCACCTCGTGTCGGCCGGCCTCCAGCTGCACCACGGTGCGCCGGATGCCCTCGAGGAGGTCGAGTGGTTCGAAGCCGGTGACCACGATCGGCACGCCGTAACGCCGCGCCAGAGCCGGGTACTCGCCGGTGCCCATCACGCTGCAGACGTGACCAGCGGCCAGGAACCCCTGGACGCGGCAGCTCGGCGACTCCATGATCGCAGCGATCGCCGGCGGTACCAGCACATGCGACACCAGCAGGGAGAAGTTGCCCAAGCCGAGCCGTTTCGCCTGGAAAACCGTCATCGCGTTGGCCGGCGCAGTGGTCTCGAATCCGATCCCGAAGAACACGACCTCCCGATCGGGGTTGCGCTGGGCGATCGTCAGGGCGTCCAGCGGGGAGTAGACCACCCGGACGTCGGCACCCGCGCTCTTCACCCGGAAGAGGTCCCGATCGCTCCCCGGTACCCGCAGCATGTCGCCGAAGGAGCAGAAGATGACGCCCGGCCGCGCGGCGATCTCCAGAGCCCTGTCGATGATCTCGAGCGGGGTCACGCACACCGGGCAGCCGGGACCGTGGATCATCTCGATGCCCTCGGGCAGAAGCTGATCGATACCGTGCCGGATGAGCGAGTGGGTCTGCCCACCGCAGACCTCCATGATCGACCATGGGCGGGTCGTCGTCGCGTGGATCTGTTCCAGCAGCCGACCGGCCAGCTCCGGATCCCGGAACTCCTCCAGATACCTCACCGCGTCATCCCCTCCTCCTCGCCGGCCCCGCGGGCCGTGGCACTCACACCGTCCGCACCGTCACCCAACTCCTCGGTCAGGAGTCCCATCCGCGCGAAGGTGGCCAGCGACGCCAACGCCGACCGTTCGTCCAGCCGTTGGATCGCGAACCCCACATGCACGATCACGTACTCGCCGACCGTGATCTCGGGCAGGTACTGCAGGCAGACGTCCTTGCGCACACCTCCGAAATCGACCTCGGCCGTCCGGGCCCCGTGGCGTTCCTCGATCCCCACCACCCGTCCTGGAACCGCGAGACACACCTGTTCCTCA
>NZ_CDWRCK010000064.1:0-5630 GCF_977927595.1 Frankia sp. CcWB3 | reverse complement strand
CCTTTTCCCGCGCTGCGGCGACGAGCAGCTGACCGAGAGCGATCCCCCCCGTCATTCGGAGGTACCCGCGCATGCCGCAGCACCGTGAAGCCCCCCGCACGCAGTGCCCTGGATGCAGCCGTCGCCAGAACGGCGTTCTGGAAGACCCCGCCGGTGAGTCCGACCAGGTCAAGGCCCACCTCTACGCGTGCTCGCCGGGCGAGGTCCACGATCATCGCCACGACGGCTGTATGGAAACGGGCCGCGGCGGTCTCCACGGCGAGCCCGGCCGACAGATCCCTCACCATCGCCCGGATGACCGGCGCCGGGTCGATAATCAGCGGCCTGCCCGGCCCCTGCCCGCGCAAGGCGAACGCGTGGCGTTCGCGGTCGTCCGCGCCACCGCCGGTCGCGGCCCGCGCCCGGGCCTCCAGCTCGATCGCCGCCTGCGCCTCGAAGTCGACCTCGTGACGGATGCCGAGCAGCGAGCTGACCGCGTCGAAGAGCCGCCCCATGCTGGAGGTCGGCACGCAGCCCAGCCCGCTGGCCAGCTGGTGGGTCAGCGCCCGCCGCTCCGGCTGCGGGCAGGCGACGACCGGCGGCAGGGTGGGATCCCAGCGGACTCCGGCGGCGTGCAGATGGGCAAGCGCCATCCGGCAGGGCCGCCGAACCGCGGCGTCCCCACCGGCAAGCGGCACATAGCCCAGGTGGGCGAAGCGCCGGAACCCGTGGTAGTCGGCGATCAGCACTTCGCCGCCCCACACGGCCCGGTCGGGGCCGTAGCCGGTCCCGTCAAAGGCGAATCCCACCACCGGCCGGGTGCCGTCGAGGCCGTGCTCGGCCATCAGCGCGGCCACATGAGCATGGTGGTGCTGCACGGTCCGTACCGGTCGGCCGGCGGCGTGCCGCACCGCCCACTGGCGCGACCGGTAGCCCGGGTGCGCGTCGGTGACGAGCTGGCGGGGGGGTGACGCCGGTCAGGTGCTCGAGGTGCCGCTCGGCGGCATCGAGGGCGCGCATGGTGGCCAAGTCGTCCATGTCCCCGATGTGCCCGCTGAGCCAGGCCGACCGGCCCGAGCCCAGGCCGCAGGTGTTCTTGAGGTCGGCCCCGACGGCCAGCGTCGGGGGCACCTCGAACGGCAGCGGCACCGGCAGCGGCGCGTAGCCACGCGAGCGGCGTACCGGCGACGGGGCACCGTCGACCACCCGGACAACGGAGTCGTCGCAGGGCACCCGGATCGGACGGTCGTGGCGCAGCCAGCCATCGACGAGCGGGGCGAGCCGGCGCAGAGCGTCGGCGTCGCCGGCCGCGATCGGCTCGCCGCCGAGGTTCCCGGAGGTCATCACCAACGGCGGCCATCCGGCGGTGCCGACGGTTCGATGGACGGGCCCGGGCTCGCCTGGCAGGCCGAGCAGCAGATGGTGCACCGGCGTGTAGGGCAGCAGCAGACCGAGATCGGGGTTGTCCGGGGCAACGGAGTCGGCGAGCGCGGGACGGCCGTCGCGGCGACGGCGCACCAGCACGATGGGCCGAGCGGGGTCGGTGAGCAGGGCCGCCTCCCGCTCGTCGACATGCGCCAGGCCCCGGGCCGCAGCCAGGTCGTGGACCATGACGGCGAACGGCTTGCCGCCGCGCCGTTTGCGGCGTCGCAGGGTCGTCACCGCCGTCGGGTCGGTGGCGACGCAGGCGATGTGGTAGCCGCCCACCCCCTTCACCGCCAGGACGCCACCGTCGGCGAGCAGCCGCCGCGCCGCAGCGAGCGCGTCCTCGCCGGTCCGCGGCGCGCCCGACGGCGACACGAACTCCAGGCGCGGTCCGCACGCCAGGCAGGCGATCGGCTGGGCATGGAAACGCCGGTCGGCCGGATCGGAGTACTCCCGCTCACACACGGGGCACATGGCGAACCGGGCCATCGTCGTTGCCGGCCGGTCGTAGGGAAGGTCGGTGATGATCGTGAACCTGGGTCCGCAGTTGGTGCACGTGATGAACGGATGCCGGTAGCGCCGGTCCGCGGGGTCGGCCAGTTCCCGCAGGCAGTCCGGGCATGTCGCCACGTCGGGGGCCGCCGCCGTACGCCCGCCCGCGGCCGGCCGGGACCGGGCGATCGCGAAGCCGGATCCGCCACAGGGCGGAAGCTCCGTGGTCACGACCCGCTCGACCATGGCCAGCGGCGGCACGTCGCAGCGAAGCCGGCGGGCGAAGTCCTCGACCGCGCCGGGGATTCCCTCGACCTCCGTGACCACGCCGCCGGTGTCGTTGCGCACCCAGCCGGTCAGAGCCAGCTCCGTCGCGGCGGCGTGGACGAACGGCCGGAAACCGACCCCCTGGACCAGCCCCTGGACGACGAACCGTCGCCGGGCCCGGCCGCCCGGGCCGGCCTCCCGACTCGGTTCACCGGCCCCGCCCACCGAGAGCGCCGGCCGGGTCATGCGGCCCGCCGTGCCGTCCGCCATCACATCTTCTCGATCCTGATGTATCGGACGAGGGCCGGATACTCCCTCCAGAACAGGCCGACGGCACCGGCCACGCCGACGGTCGCCAGCACCAGCTTGCGACTACTCATGCTCCACCTCCTCGGTACCGCTTTCTCATGGGTATCCGCGGGCTTCGGGTGGTGCGCCGCCCGCTGGGCGCTACCCCGGCGGCAGGTTGGGCATGCTCCTCGGTGCGACGGGATTGCGCCTCTTCGGCCGGACGCCGGTGGAGCGCCGTGCGTCGGCGCTGCCATCGGCGTGGTGCCCCGCCTGCCATCGGTACGAACCGGTCGCGTTGCCCTGCGCTACCCCCTTGACGTGCGCGGTGGCGTCCGGCGCGACGTCGGGCTTACCGACTCGGATCTCGGCCATCTCGTCCTCCCCTCCCTCTCTTTCCTCTCAGCCCCGCCCCGCGGGGCCCGCGCGGCCCTGGCCCGTGAGATGGACCGGCCGTGCGGGCGCAACGGGCTCCCGGACCCCGGCCCGCACCGGGCTTGCGGGCCGGCGGCCGAGATCGGCGAAGAACCCGTCGATCGCCGGCCGCACGCGCCTGCCTCCGGACAGGCCCCTCCACTCCCGCCGGATGACCGCCACGAGCCGGTGACAGTCGTCGACGGGAACGATCCAGTGCTCGTGGCGGCCGTGGGCGGTGTTCGTCAGCAGTGCCTCGACCAGCGGTGTCAGGTCACCCAGCGCCGGGCAGCGCCGCACGATGCCGCGCCACGTGCCGGGCTCGACGTCCCAGCGGGTGGCGCCCATCGGGCTGGGATAGCGGGCGCTGACCGAGCCGTCGGTCCCGACGACGAAGAACGCCAGCCCCACCGGGGTACCCAGCTCGTCCGCGTCGAGTGCGGGAAGCCGCAGCCGTCGCCGGGGAACAAGCCGGAAGTGCCCACGCCCGGCAGCCTCCCGGTCGAACAGCAGCGCGCACGCCTGGCAGGCGCAGAGCAGCTCGTCGCGTTGTTCGTCGAGGATGTGCCGATGCTCCGCCGGCACGGCGGTCCGGCACATGTCGCAGCGGGCCTCGGCCGCGCCGGCGCGGCCGGTCGCGGCGTGCACGAGCCGCCGCAACGCGCCGTCGGCCGTCGGGGATATCGGGGACGTCATGGGCCCACCCCGTCAGCGACGGGCCGGGCGAGCACGGTGTCGAGGGGAACGAAGGCGGTCCGCTCGGGTGCGCCCGGCGCGGGCAGGCGCCGGACGTCGGACAGCTCCGGCGCGACGGCGAGCACGGCCTGGCGAACCGCCTCGGTGATCCCCGCCGAGGTCGAGCCACACCCGCCGAGGGTCAGCCGGACCTCGGCCACCCCCCGTTCGATCCCACTCAGCTCGATCTCCCCACCCCGGTCCCGGATCCCGGGCCGAAGCTGTTCGATCGCCCGCGCGACCCGGGCCCCGACCGGCTCGGGATGGACGTCGTGCAGGACGAGCAGATGGTCGAGCAGCTCGTCGCCGGTGAACGCGGCGAGCACCTCCGGGGCCCCCGACGCGTATCCGACGGCTCGGGCCAGCGCCTCGCCGTACACCGCCGCGAGTGTCGCCACCGCATCGATCGCCAGCTCGCCACTCGGCCCCGGGATGCGCTCCACCTGCGCCAGCACCTCGTCGAGGTGGGCGAGCCGGCCCCGCACGGCGAGATCGTCGAGCCGGTGCCCACCCGCGCCGTCCGGATCAACCATGGCTGGCCCCGAACATCGGCGAGTGCACCGTGCGCAGAGTGCGGCCCCGACCGAGATACATGTGCACCCCGCAGGGCAGGCAGGGGTCGAAGCTGCGCACCGTCCGCATAACGTCGACGCCCTTGAACCCCTCCGGACCGTTCTCCTCGAAGATCGGCATGTTCTGGACCGCGTCCTCGTAGGGGCCCGGGGTCCCGAAGAAGTCGCGGGGGCTGCCGTTCCACGGCGTCGGCGGGTAGGGGTGATAATTGGCGATCTTGCCGTCGCGCACCACCATGTGGTGCGACAGCACGCCGCGCACCGCCTCGTGGAAACCGCAACCGATCGTCTCGTCCGGCACGTCGAAGTCGCAGAACACCCGAGTGTCACCCGAGCGCACCCGATCCATGCCCTGCTCGAGGAAGTACAGCGCCATCGCCGCCGCGTAGGCGACGAAGTAGACGCGGGCCCGGTCCCGCTCGATCGCGTTCGACCAGGCCGGCGGCTTCCACTGCAGGTCGACGGCGGGCAGCGTGCGGCTGCGCGGCAGCGAGATGTTCACCGCGCCCCCGGTCGCGGTGACGTAGGGGGTGTTCACCAGTCCGGCGAGTGCCGTGGTGTAAAGCCGGGCGAAGGGCCCTCCCCCGGTATCCAGGGCGAGATGCTCGCCGCTGCGGGCGTCGAGCCACCGCGGGCTCATCACCCAGCTGTACTTCTCCCCGAAGTCCCGCTTCTGCGGCACCGGCAGCGTCGTCTGGTTCCACGGATGGCGCATGTCGACCGGATTTCCGAGCGGATCCCGGGTGACGAACGGCTCCTCGTTCACCCAGTCCTGGTAGAAGGAACTGCCCAGCAGGATCCGGATACCCAGATTGATCTCCACCAGGTCGGTGGTCAGCAGATCGCCATCGACGACGATCCCGGGTGTCACGTGCATCGCCCGGCCCCAGGTGGTCATGTTCTCGTACCGGTAGTCCACGACGTTCGGATCCTGGAACGCGCCCCAGCAGCCCAGCAACACCCGGCGGCGGCCGACCTCCTCGTAACCGGGCAGCGCCTCGTACCAGAAGTCGAACAGGTCGTCGTGCAGCGCGACGGCCTTCTTGACGAAATCGAGGATCTCCATCAGCCGGCTGAGGTAGTCGGTGAACACCGTCGGTTCCGGCATCGTGCCGACCCCACCCGGATACAGCGTGGAGGGGTGCACGTGCCTGCCCTCCATCAGGCAGAACATCTCGCGGGTGATCCGGCTGACCTTGAGGGCCTCCCGGTAGATCTCTCCCTCGAACGGGTTGAACGAGCGCATGATGTCAGCGATAGTCCGCATGCCGTGCACGGCCGCGTTCGGTGCGGCAGTGGCCTCTGCCCGGGCCAGCACGCCGGGGTTGGTCTGCTTGACCATCGCCTCGCAGAAGTCCACGAATACCAGGTTGTCCTGGAAGATCGTGTGGTCGAACAGGTACTCGGCGGCCTCTCCGAGATTAAGGAGTCGAAATGAAATAACTTGCGCGTTTCGAA
>NZ_CDWRCK010000063.1:7498-18713 GCF_977927595.1 Frankia sp. CcWB3 | reverse complement strand
CAGTTCCTCGCCAAACACTGCCACTACCACCGCCAGGCCGTGAAGCTACAACTCAACTGATCACAAAAGTCGGGTTGGAGTACTAGAGCAACGGAATCACATGAATGGACATATAATATGTCGATTTTGGTGACCGGATAGTGCGACCATGCGTTCCGCGCTGTGGCGGATACTGCTGTCAGATCTTGCTAGCATTCAGATCTTGCTAGCATGTTGCGCATGTCGCGCACGATCACGCTCCGGCTCTCGGATGAGGCCTACGAGGCGGTCAAGCGGTACGCCGAGGCCGAGCACACCTCGATGAACGCCTGGGTCGAGGGCGTGCTTGACGCCGAGGACATGCGCCGGCGCTGCGCCGCGCATGGGGCCTGGGTGCGGGCCGACCCGGCGGTGGCCGGTGCGGCCCTCGCCTTCGGGGAGGCCAACCAGCGGGCTCTCGCGGTGTCGGGGCTGCCCAATCTCGCCGACGCCGCCGGGTGAGGCCACCGCGGCGCGGTGAGATCTGGACCGCGGGCATCGGGCCGGCGCCGCAGGCGGTGCTGGTCCTCAGCTCCACGGTCTACAACGAGATCGCCGACGAGCCGACCGTGCTGGTCGCCCTGGTCGTGGAGCACGCCACCGACGAGGGGTTCTGCGTCGACCTGGGGGAGGGGCAGTGGGCCGTGATGGGCCTGGTCACGTTCGTGGCCAAGGCCGCCCTGGGTGAATGCCTGCGCCGGGTTGACGTCCAGACGCTCACCACCGCCAACACCATGCTGTTCAAGATCTTGGCTACGCCCGAACGTTGACCTCACGGCAACCCCGGCATCATCACGGTTACGAGGTCCGCCGGAGGCGCGGATGCTTGTGAGCGCGGCCAGGGTGTCGTCACCGAGGGAGTAGCAGCCGTGGAAGTAGCGGATGCCGTGGGTGCGGTGGTAGGTGGCGTGCACGCGGTCGGGGTGCTTGCGTGGCGCCGGGCAGGTCCCGTGGCAAGGGCGGATGGACAGTGGCCCGAACTGGTCGAAGGCGAAAGCAGCGGTCGGGCAAGCGGCGGGTCACTTCCTCGATGCGGTCCAGCCTGGCGCCGGCGTCCGGGTCGGTGGTTTCCTTCCAGGTTCGGGTGCGCTGGAAGGAGATGGAGTGGTGGTGAAGCAGCTGCCGCAGCCGCTCCCGCCCGACGGTAACCCGGCGGGTGGGGTTGTGGCCCAGGTAGTCGGTCAGTCCACCGTCCACAGCCGTACCGTCTTGTCCCAGCTGCCGCTGGCCAGGGTACGCCCATCCGGAGAGAGCGCCACCGATGCCACGACACCTGTGTGGCCGGTCAGGGGTTGGCCGAGCGGGCGGGGGTTGGACCGGTCGGTGACATCCCACAGCCGTATCGTTCGGTCCTTGCTGCCACTGGCCAGGGTCCGTCCATCCGGAGAGAACGCCACCGGCATCACCGTGTCGGTGTGGCCGGTTAGGGGCGGGCCGAGCGGGCGGGGGGCGGTCGGGTCGGTGACATCCCACAGCCGTATCGTTCGCTCCTCGCTGCCGCTGGCCAGGGTGCGGCCGTCGGGGGAGAACGCCACCGAGCGCACCCAACCGGTGTGGGCAGCCAGGGGTTGGCCTAGTGGGCGGGCACTGGGCTCGCGCGGATTCCCGCTGCGAGCCACGCTGGTGATGAGGACGGTACCGGCGACGGTGAGAAGAAGCAGCACTGCGAGGGCGGCGGCGCGGCGGTGACGCGGCGGCGCGGCCGGCCGGGGACGGGACCGGGGGTGACGCCCACGGCTGGTGATGCTCCCGCCGGCTGCCCGGTCCGGCGGAGTGCTGCCCGCCGGACGCGGAGATGATACGCCGTCGGCGGCGGGCGGTGGCAGCTGCCAGGTAGACGCGGCTGGGTGTTCGGCGGCGGCGCGGACCTCGCCGTCGAGCTGTAGCGACATCCCCGACGAGGCGATCCACCCCGGGCCGTACGCGCTGGCGGCTGCCTGGGCGAGATCAACCGCGAACGCGTGCGCGGACGGCGCGGCCGGTCCGCCGGGACCTCGGCCAGCGCGCCCAGGACCACCTCTGCCACCGGCGCAGGCACCCCGGCGGGCGGCCGGATACCGCGGTCGAGGTGGTGTCGCCACGGCGCCTGTGCGGGCGGATCGAACGGCGCGGTACCGGCCAGCAGCAGATACAGCATCACCCCGAGCGCGTACAGATCTGTGGCCGGCCCCAGCCGGCTCCCCGCGATCTGCTCGGGAGCCATGAACAGCGGTGTCCCGATCACCGTGTTCGCGGTGGCCGTCACCCCACCCGCCAGTTTCGCGATTCCGAAATCGGCTACCTTCAACAAACCAGTGGTGTCGAACAGTACATTGTCAGGTTTGATGTCACGATGCAGCACACTCCGGGAATGCGCACACGACAGGGCCCCAGCCACCGCCAGACCGACCGCACAGGCCCCCTGCTGGCTCATGCCCGCCTGGCGGCGGGTCAGGGTCCCGCCGGCCAGCATCTCCATGACGATCAGACGCAGCTCGTCGGCCTCGACGTAGTCGTACACCCGAACGATGTGCGGATGATCCAGGCCCGCGAGGATCCGCGCCTCGGCGGCGAACCCGGCCGCCAGCCTGGCATGTCCCCCTGCGGCCAGCACCTTGATCGCAACATCACGCTGCAGGCCGCGATGCCAGCCGGCCAGCACCAACCCGAACGCGCCAGCACCGATCTGGTCACCCATTTCGTAGCCAGGAAGCGCCGCTGCCACCCGTGCCCGATCAACAATCATGATGCGGGCCTGACCCTACGCCGAGGTTCACCGACGATCGCCGCGAATAAACCCATTTTGCCCTGCACGATGCATGATCCTAGCGACCGCTCGCCGCACCCCGACAGCAGTGCGGCATGCTATCGAAGATCGGTGCTGGACGAGTCGACGATGTCCACGGACGGAGCGCACCAATCTTGTAATCGGGAGGTCGGAGCGAGCACACCTCGATGAACGCTTGGGCCGAGGGCGTGCTCGACACCAAGGACATGCGCCGGCGCGGCGCGGTGAGATCTGGACCGCGGGCATCGGCGGTCAGCCGGGCAGCGGCACCCGCGTCGGCGCACGTTCCGCGGTCGTGGACCCGCGCGCGACGGCCTCGACCACAGAGCCGTCCACGGTCTCCTGCTCCAGCAGCATCCCGGCGAGGGTGTCGAGGGCGTCGCGATGGGTCGTGAGCAGATCGACCGCCCGCGCCTCGGCCTCGCGCAGCAGCCGGGCGACCTCGGCGTCGATCAGGCGCTGGGTCTGTTCCGAGTACGGTCGGCTGACCAGCTCCTCCCCGCCGAGGTACTGCGGGTTCTGGGTACCGTAGCCGACCGGGCCGACCGCGGCCGACAGGCCGAACTCGCGCACCATGCGGGTGGCCAGCTGGGTCGCGCCGGTCAGGTCGGAGGAGGCCCCGGTGGACCCGTGGCCGAAGACGACGAGCTCCGCCGCTCGGCCGCCGAGCCGGACCGCGAGACTGTCGAGCAGGTAGCCCTCGGTATACAGGTGCCGCTCGGCCTCGGGCAGTTGCTCGGTGGCACCGAGGGACATCCCGGCCGGCAGGATCGTCACCTTCGCCACCGGGTCGGCGTGTTCGCAGAACGCCGCCACCAGGGCGTGGCCGGACTCGTGCACTGCGACGGACTTCTTCTCCTCGGGGAGCAGCGCGTTCGAGGCGTCGCGGCGGCCGAGCAGGATCCGGTCCCGCGCGGCGTCGAGGTCCTCGGCGGTGACGACCTCCCGGTCGTCCCGGACCGCGTGGATGGCCGCCTCGTTGACGACGTTCGCCAGGTCCGCCCCGGAGAAGCCGGGGGTGCCGCGGGCGATCCGGTCGAGGTCGGCGTCCGGCGCGAGGGCCTTGCCCCGGGCGTGCACCTTCAGGATCGCCAGGCGTTCGGACTGGGTGGGCAGCGGCACCGTGACCTGGCGGTCGAAGCGGCCGGGCCGCAGCAGCGCCGCGTCCAGGGTCTCCGGCCGGTTCGTGGCGGCCAGCACCACCACCCCGGTGTCCTGCTCGAAGCCGTCCATCTCGGCCAGCAGTTGGTTGAGGGTCTGCTCGCGTTCGTCGTTGCCGCCGATGACGTTCGCCCCCCGGCGCCCGCCGATCGCGTCGATCTCGTCGATGAAGATGATCGACGGTGCCCGCTTGCGGGCCTCGGCGAACAGGTCCCGCACCCGGGAGGCCCCGACGCCGACGAACATCTCGACGAAACCGGAACCGGTGATGGACAGGAACGGGACATCCGCCTCGCCCGCGACCGCCCGGCCGAGCAGCGTTTTGCCGGTACCGGGCGGCCCGACCATCAGCACCCCGCGCGGGCCGTGCGCGCCGACCCGGGTGTAGTGCTCGGGATGGCGCAGGAAGTCGACGACCTCACTGATCTCCTGCTTCGCGCCCTCGTACCCGGCGACGTCGCTGAACCTGGTCGCCGGCCGTTCCGATTCGGTGATCTTCGCCTTCGACCGGCCGAACATGCCGATGCCGCCCAGGCCGCCCATCTTGCGGGCCTGCCGGCCCGACCAGACGAAGAACCCGATGAGCAGCAGCAGCGGCAGGAAGCTCAGCACGACCGACCAGAACGACGTGCCGGCCCGTGTCCCGGTGATCTGCACACCCTTCGCCCGCAGTTGGCCGGTGAGATCACCGGTGTCCAGGGCGGTGGGGATCTGGGAGGTGAAGTCCTTGCCGGTCTTGAGCGTGCCGTCGACGGCGCCGCGGTCGTCGACGGACACCGACCGCACGGCGGCGGCATTCACCCGATCGAGGAACTCGGAGTACGTCAGCGACTCCGGCCGGACGGCGAACAGGCTCGGCCCGATCAGTAGCAGGAACGTGATGAACAGCCCCAGCGGCAGCAGCAGGCGGCGCCAGCCGGGCATCGGCGGCGGCGCCGGCTTGGGTGGGGTGTCCTTCGGTGGCCCGGGACGCGCCTGGGTGGACGGGTGGAGGGTCCCGAGACGGACCGGGGAGATCACCTGGTTCTCCTGTCGTCCGAAGTTCTTCGTCCGTAGTTCTCCTGCCGTCAATTCTCCGGCCGTAGTTCTCCGGCCGTCCGAACATGCCGCTGGTCCTTTTCTACCAGGGCTTCTGCCGGGGCGCGTTCCACCGGAGGCCGATCAGGCCCCGGAACCGGTGCTGATCCGTTCCCGGTACCGGCTCGCCCGGTAGACGCCGAGGATGCGGTGGTCGGCGTAGAAGGACAGCTCCTCGAAGGCGCGGGCGACGGCCGGCTCCTCCGGGCTGCCCTCGATGTCGGCGAGGAACTGGGTGGCGACGAAGCCCCCGCCCACCATGTAGCTCTCCAGACGGGTCATGTTGACCCCGTTCGTGGCAAAGCCGCCGAGGGCCTTGTAGAGCGCGGCGGGCCGGTTGTGCACCTTGAAGAAGAACGTTGTGACGATCGGGCCGACACCGGCGGCCGCGCGCAGGTTCTCGCCGGACAGAATCAGGAACCGCGTCGTGTTGTGGTCCGCGTCCTCGAGATCGGCCTGGAGGATCTGCAGCCCGTACGCCTCGGCGGCGAGCCGGGAGGCGATCGCGGCCCTGGTCGGATCGCCGGCCTCGGCGATCTCCCGGGCGGCCCCGGCGGTGTCGGCGTGGGCGACCGCCGTCAGACCCAGCGTGCGCAGCGCCTCCCGGCACTGGGCCAGCGCCTGGGGATGGCTGTGCACCGTCTTCACCTCGTCGAGGGTCACCCCGGGCAGGCCGAGCAGCTGGTGACGGATCGGCAGGAAGTACTCGCCGATGATATGCACCCCGGGGCGGGGGAGCAGATGGTGGATGTCGGCGACCCGACCCGCGGTGGAGTTCTCCACCGGGATCATCGCCAGGTCCACCTCACCCTCCTCCAGCGCGGAGAAGCACTCGTCGAAGGTCTGGTAAGGGACCGCGTCGTAGTCTGGATAGACGTCCCGGCAGGCGATGTGGGAGTTGGCTCCCCGCTCGCCCTGGAACGCGATCCTCTGTCGGGCGGTCATCCATGTCCTCGAATCCGCTGGATCGGGTACCGGCTGGGTCCGTACCGGTGCCGGTGTTGCCCCCTCGACCGTACAGTTCCCGGGCGACAGTCCCCGTGCCCGAGAGCGGGCTCAACCGTCGGCGGCGAGCGTGTGCGGCAGCGTCCGTGGTTCCGTCTCGGGCGGGAGCAGGCGGAGGCCGGCATGCAGCAGCACGACGCCGCGGCGGCCGACGAGCACCGGATCAAGCAGGATCTCGGCGATGGCCGGCAGTTCCTCCCCGAGCCGGGCGACGCGGTGCAGCAGGTCGGCCAGGGCGTCGGTGTCGGCGGCGGGCGCCCCGGAGCCGCCGAGCAGCAGCACGCTGCCGCGGATCTCCTGGATGAGCTCGGCCGCGTCCCGGTCGGTCAGCGGCAGCGTGCGGGAGAGCGGGTCGACGAGCAGGTCCGCGACGACCCCGCCCAGGCGCAGTGAGAGCAGCGGACCGACGATGGGATCCTGCCGCAGCTGCACCACGGTCGAGACCCCGGCCGGGGCCATCGGCTGCACGAGCATGTCGCCCGGCCCGACGGCGGCGCGGATGGCCTGCCAGGCCTGCGTGAGCCCGGCCGCATCGTCGACTCCGAGTTGGACGGCGCCGACGTCGAGCCGGCTGCGGAACCGTTCGTCGGCGATTTTCAGCGCCACCGGCCACCCGAACGCCTCCGCCGCGGCGAGGGCCTCGGCCTGGTTGCCGACCCGCCGGCTCGGCCAGGCGCGCAGGCCGACCCCGGCCAGCAGGGTCGCGACGGCGGCATCGGGCAGCCACGCCCCGTCCTTCGGGTATCGCTCGGCCTCGGCACGGGCGCGGTCCAGGCCGATGCCGGCCAGCACAGGGACGCTGCCCTGGTCCCGGGTCCGCCAGGCGGCATGATCGGCCGCGCGGGACAGCGCGAGCGCGGCCGACTCCGGCGAGGCGTAGGACGGCACCGACCCCGGGCCCGGGGTACCCGAGCCGTCCCGGACAGCCAGATGGGCAGGGATCCCATCCTGCCCGAGAAAGGAGGCG
The DNA here is from genome assembly GCF_977927595.1 of Frankia sp. CcWB3. Classification (NCBI taxonomy): domain Bacteria; kingdom Bacillati; phylum Actinomycetota; class Actinomycetes; order Frankiales; family Frankiaceae; genus Frankia; species Frankia sp. CcWB3. Next base: position 11,718 of record NZ_CDWRCK010000063.1, on the reverse strand, counting down.
AGCACCGGCAGGCCGCTCTCGACGGCCACCGCGCGCACCGAGCTCGCCAGCCGGTCGACCTGCGCGTGCGGGGTGACCAGGGTGATGATCGCGTCGACGTCCCCGGAGGTCGCGACCGCGCGCAGCGCGGCGTCGAACCGGTCCGGATCGGCCAGCGGCCCGAGATCGACGGGGTTCGTGGCGTGCCGATGGCCGACCAGCGTGGCGAGGCCGGCGCAGGTCGACGCGGACAGCGCCGGCACGCCGAGCCCGTAGGTACGGCAGGCGTCGGCGGCGAGCGCCGCGAGCGCGCTGGAGGTCCCGACGATGCCGACCCGCCGGCCGGCCGGCAGCGGTTGGCAGGCCAGCAGTTGGGCCGTGTCGAACAGCTGGCTCAACGTGTCGACGCGGATCACCCCGGCGCTGCTGAACAGGGCGTCGATGTCGCTGTGGGCGGCCTCCCGCCCGCTCTTGAGTGCCACGACCGGCTTGTGCCGGCTGAGCTCGCGGGCGATCCGGGCGAACCGGCGTGGGTTGCCCAGGCTCTGCAGATGCAACATGACCACGCCGGTTCGTGGATCGGAGCGCCAGTACCGCAGCAGGTCGTTGCAGGAGACGTCCGAGCGGTCCCCGATCGAGACGAACGTGGAGATGCCCAGGGCGCGCCGGGAGGCGTCGGTGAGGAACGTGCCCGCGAGCGCCCCGGACTGGGTGAACAGGCCGACCCGGCCGGGCGGGGGGTCGCCGACCGCGAAGGTGGCGTGCAGCCGGACCGTCGGGACGGTGTTGATGACGCCCATCGCGTTCGGCCCGATCAGTCGCATGCCGCCGTCACGGGCGATCCGGATAACGTCCGCGAGCCGGGCCCGTCCCTCGTCACCACCGTCGGCGAAGCCGGCCGCGACCACAATGACGCCGCGTACCCCCTTCTCCGCGCAGGCCCGCATGACCTCGGCGACCCGTGGCGCCGGCACCGCGACGACCACGAGGTCGATCTCGACTGGGACGTCACACAGGTCCCGGTAGGCGTAGACGGATGCCACATGGGTTGCCGCGGCGTTGACCGGATAGACAGAGCCGGTGAACTCGCTGGCGAGCAGCCGGCGGAAGACCTCGTGACCGACCGAGCCCGGCTCGCGGCTCGCCCCCACCACGGCGACCGTGCGCGGGTGGAGCAGCCGGGCGATGCTGCGCGACTCCGCCAGGTTCTCCCGCAACGGATGCCTCCTCGCCGGTTCCTCGCTGGCTCCTCGCTGGTTCGTCGCCGGTTCCCGTCGGCGGTGGGGAAGACCGCGACGCCGGCGCGACGCCGTCCGGAAGCGAGATTTACTCGTGTCGTCGCGGGTAGGTCCGGGTACGTCCGGACAGCATCAGGCAGTCAGCGAGGTGACCATCATGACCGATCCTGGGACGTCGCGCCTCCCGCGGGACGACGCGAAGCAGCAGCAGCTCGACGCCGTCCGAGTCGGCGACGACGGCGCCCGCATGACCACCGACCAGGGGATCGGTGTCGAACACACCGACGACTCGCTCGCGGCGGGGGAACGCGGTCCGACGCTGCTGGAGGACTTCCACTTCCGGGAGAAGCTCACCAGGTTCGATCACGAGCGCATCCCCGAGCGGGTCGTCCACGCCCGCGGTGCCGGTGCCTACGGGTACTTCGAGGCGTACGAGTCGCTCGCCGACGTGACCCGGGCGCACTGCCTGGGCGAGGCCCGCCGGCGTACCCCGGTGTTCGTACGGTTCTCGACCGTCGGCGGTTCCCGCGGTTCCGCGGACACGGTCCGGGACGTACGCGGATTTGCCGTCAAATTTTATACCGAGGAGGGTAACTTCGATCTCGTCGGTAACAACATGCCGGTATTCTTCATTCAGGACGGTATCAAGTTCCCCGACTTCGTCCATGCGGTGAAGCCGGAGCCGCACAACGAGATCCCGCAGGCATCCTCCGCGCACAACACCCTGTGGGACTTCGTCAGCCTCGTCCCCGAGTCGATGCACATGATGATGTGGCTGATGTCGGACCGGGCACTGCCGCGCAGCTACCGGATGATGCAGGGCTTCGGCGTGCACACCTTCCGGTTCGTCGATGCCGCCGGGCAGGGGACCTTCGTCAAGTTCCACTGGCGGCCGAAGCTCGGCACGCACTCCCTGGTCTGGGACGAGACGCAGAAGATCGCGGGCAAGGACCCCGACTTCAACCGGCGGGACCTGTGGGAGTCGATCGAGAACGGTACGTTCCCGGAGTGGGAACTCGGCGTGCAGCTCGTGCCGGAATCCGACGAGCACGCGTTTGACTTCGATCTTCTCGACGCGACGAAGATCATTCCTGAGGAGCGGGTGCCGGTGCGGCCGGTGGGACGGCTGGTGCTCAACCGCAACCCCGACAATTTCTTCGCCGAGACCGAGCAGGTGGCGTTCTGCGTACAGAACGTCGTCCCCGGCATCGACTTCACGAACGACCCGCTGCTGCAGGCCCGGCTGTTCTCCTACCTGGATACCCAACTGATCCGGCTCGGCGGCCCGAACTTCGCCCAGCTGCCGGTCAACCGGCCGGTCGCGGCGGTGCACAACAACTCCCGCGACGGTTACGGGCAGCATCGCATCCAGCAGCGCCAGACGTCGTACTTCCCGAACTCGATCAGCGGCGGTTGCCCGGTGCTCTCCGATCCGGCGCACGGCGGGTACGTGCACTACGCCGAGCGGGTCGACGGGAACAAGATCCGTAAGCGGAGCGAGAGCTTCAAGGACTTCTACAGCCAGGCCACCCTGTTCTGGAACAGCATGTCCTCCTGGGAGCGGCGGCACATCGTCGACGCGTTCAGCTTCGAGCTCGGCAAGGTCGACTACACCCAGATCAAGGAGCGTGTCCTGGGACATCTCGCCCAGGTGGACCACGAACTCGCGGTCGGGGTCGCCGAGAACCTCGGGCTGCCGGTGCCACCGGAGAGCACCCCGAACCACGGACGGTCCTCACCCGCGCTGAGCCAGGCCGACCAGCCCAGCGGGGTGGCCACCCGCAGGATCGCGGTGCTCGCGGCGGACGGCGTGGACGAGGTGGCATTGCGTTCGGCCACCGCCGCGCTGCGCGAACAGGGCGCGATCCTGGAGGTTCTCGCGCCGCACGGAGGCATGCTCGCCACGGTGTCCGGCGACGCGCTGCCGGTGGACCGAACGCTGGTGACCATGTCCTCGGTCCTCTACGACGCGGTGTTCGTCGCCCCGGGCGAGCGCGGTGTCACCGCACTGACACACAACGGCGAGGCCGTGCACTACGTCGGCGAGGCGTACAAGCACGCGAAGCCGATCGGCGCGGTCGGCGCAGGGGTGTCGTTGCTCGAGATCGCCTCCTTGCTGGGCGCGCGGGTCGCTGACCAGGGTGACGCGGTGGTGTCCGACCGGGGTGTCGTGACGGTCCGCGACCTTGTGGGGCCGTCCGTGCTCGACGACTTCGGTTCCGCGTTCACCACGGCCGTGGCCGCCCACCGGCACTTCGACCGCGCGCTGGAGGCCGTCGCCGCGTAGGGCCGGGCGCCGTTGTTGCCGCGTTGCCGTGTTGTTGCCGATGGTGCCGATGTGCCAGATCGTGACGGTCAAGGCCCGTCAGGTCTTCGAGGAGGCCGGGTTCGCGCGTGATCACGGTGGTCCGCCGGCGTCGTACCGGCGGCGGGCCGAGCCACGCCACGAAGCATCGATGAGGTCTCGATTCCGTTCCATCCCTGACCGGTCATCTTCTCCAGGGACCGAACCTCGATACGGACCCAGGTTCCTTTATCGCTGGCGAGGCCAATTGAGCGTCGCTTCCGCACCACCGCGGTTCGGTCAAGGCGAACGTCTAGGGACCGCTCGACACGTTTCAAGACATCGTCGTAGAAACCAGACCTGAGATCCAATTTAGCGCGGACTTTCGGCACGATGGGAGCCCTATCTCTCGTCGCTCGGTCGGATTGTTGCCCGTCCGGTAGCGATCTTCGAGCACCACACGGACGGGCAACAGTAGTGAAGACGTGTTAAAGTGCTATCTTGGCGCCCTGCGGACGCCGTATCGGCTGTCAGGCCGTGAACTCTCCATCCGTCACACCATGCACGAACGCCGACCATTCCGCATCGGTAAAGACCAGCGCCGGCCCGGTTCCATTGTTCTTACTGTCCCGTAGGGCGACAAGGCCGCCGTCAAGGAACGCAACCTCGACACATTCACCCTTAGGGGACGTAATGAAGTAACAAATACGTGATCGAGA
>NZ_CDWRCK010000063.1:0-7123 GCF_977927595.1 Frankia sp. CcWB3 | reverse complement strand
TTCGAAACGCGCAAGCTATTTCATTTCGACTCCTTAGCGTTGCTGTAGCTGCTCTTGCGCCACACCGTGCCGGAAAGATCGTGACTGTTCATGGTTCGAGACTCCTAGCTCGATCAATGAGCATCTTGGTGCTCGCGTCCCGCTCTGCCGCAGATTCCCACATCGTGCTGAACGACTCTTCGTATTGCTCTACCTCACGATCTTTCTCTAGATACAACGCTCCGGTGAGTCCCTCCACGTAAACCGTTGGCGGTTCCCCCGCTCGTCCGGTTCCGTTCTCGGGAAACCGAAGAACGACGAACGGACCCGAGGTGACACCCGCGTGTAGGCCGGCGCTGAACGGCATTACCTTGATCGTGACATTAGGCAGCCGGTTTACGTCCGCAATCCGTTCGAGTTGCTGTGCAAGCACCTTCGGGCCGCCAACGGGGCGATGCAGAATCGACTCATTGAGAACAACATTCAGCACCGGGGGATCGGTCGCTCGGATCAGCAACGCCTGCCGGGCCATGCGCACGTGAATTCGCCGGTCTATTTCGTCGTCCTCGACACCGGGGTCTTCCGCTCGGATCAGGGTCCGTGCATACTCCTCTGTCTGGAGGAGACCGGGAACGAGTTCCGGCTGGTAGCACCAGAGGCGAGAGGCCGCCTCTTCGAGCCCGATGTACAGGTCGAGCCAGGCCGGGATGACGTCGCCGTAGCTGTGCCACCAGCCGCGCGCCTTCGTCTCCTTCGCGAGCCCCATCAGCGCCTCGGTCAGATCGGTGGGCGCACCGTAGATCCGGAACATGATCTCTACGTCGAAGCTTCGGAGCGAGGTCAGCCCCGACTCGATGCGCTAGATCTTGGCCTCGGACCACTCCAAGCGCCGTGCGGCTGCCCGCACGGTCAACCTCGCCTGGTTCCGAAGATCACGCAGGTACCGGCCGAGCTGACGGCGCGGCACGGTCGAGCCCGTCGTCGTGGTGCCCTCTGGCATCGCCCCTCCTTCGGTTTGAGGGTAGTCCATCACCCGAAATGAAAGACTTTGATCGCTGTTTCGAATAAATATCAACATTTCTCAGCTTGCAGAATGAGTCTTGCATGTTGAGCTCTCGCGATGTTTGACTTCTGCGTGACAGCAGGCGCGCCGAGAGTGGTCGCCTGGCCCCTACGGCGTTGCAGTCGGCGGACGCTCGCGTTTCTCTGCGTTGCCAAGGCGCTCTTCTCGGCGGCATCCGCCGCGCTCTGCTGTCTGTGGCACGGGGACGGACTCGCGGCGCGGGGGGCTACCCGTCGCAAACTGAAGGGAGAGGGTCCATGGACGAACGCCGGTTCGTGGTGTGGGACGCGGACGGAAGACCGCTCGGCGCATTCCCCGACTTCGACACCGCCCACGAGTGGGCGCACGTGCGGATGCGGCAGGCGCGAACCCGCCTCCCCCTGACCCTCGACGACCGTGTAGCGAAGGTCAGCCGCCGCCTATCCCACGCCCGCTGTGAGCTGGTGGCGTGGGCCGAGTTCGCCGTGCTGCCCGGCTGCGACCTGCCCTCCCTGGGCGCAGGCGTAGACGGCACGGCGCGGCGCCAGCCTGCACAGCGGCCGTGAACGTCACGATCATCGCCTGCTGGGCGGCCACACACGCGCTGACCGCCGCACGGGGCTCAGCATGACTGGTGACTCATCACCTGTGATCCGGGTGGCCGTGGCGCACTTCCCGCCAACCGCCGTCGCCGTTCCCGCCGTGCGTACGAGCACGGTCCGCACGCTCACGGAATGGTCAGTGGACCCGGACGCCGTCAGCAGTGCCGAACTCGTCGTCTGTGAGTTGGCCTCGAATGCCGTGAAGGCGAGCCGCCTGGAAAACGTGGAAAACGTGGTGGCCATGCGGCTTACCGCGACGAGCAGGAATGTCCTTGTCGAAGTGTGGGACGGCAACGACACCGCTCCCCGGATCAAGAGCCTGGACGTGTTCAGCGAGGACGGGCGTGGCTTGTTGATGGTCGACGCGCTGTGTAGCCAATGGTCGTGGTTACCGGGTCAAGACCGGCGGAAAAGTCATGTGGGCGGAGATTCCCGGCGGGTTGCGGCCCGCGCCGCCGACGACGGACGCCGAGGGTTGGGCCGGAGCCTATGGCACCGGTCGTCTACCGCACCGACCCGGAGACCTTGCGGCGTGTCGCTGACGAGTTCATCCGGCGTTATCGGCTTCGTCCCCGCGCGGCTTTCCGCCACGCGCACGGCTGGACGCCTGCGGCCCACCGATCCGATATGTACTTTACATCTTGTTCGGCCGTATTGCCGGATTTCCTGTCCGTCCGCCCACCGGCCCACCTGTCCGTCCGTCCACCGGACAACCCGTAAAGACGGGTGGGTCGACAATGTGGCGCCCAGAGGAGCCAGCGCGACAACCGGGCCCCCGGGCAGCAGATCCACCCCGGCCCCCGCACCTGCTATACCTCCTGCGTGCCGGAAAGCGTGGCCGGCCGCGTTCAGTCCTTCGGGGCACGCCCGGCCGGGTTGGTCCGGACCGTGAACCCGGATCGGGAGAGGATCGGCACGGGACCGAACGGGATGGCCCGGATGGAAACGGGATGGCCCAGATGGGGATGGTGTCGTGCACAGGTTCGAGGACCGCTGGGTGGTTTCCGCCAGTGATCTTGTCGACGTCGTCGAGTGTGGGCATCGCGTCGGGCTTGCGCACGCGCTCGCCGCCGGGCTGGTGACCGGGGAGACGTCGGATGACGGGCCGCGCCGGATCGACCGGGTGCGCCTGACCCCCGCGGACACCACTGCCGTGCGGCACGGCGAGGCGCACGAACGACGCTGGCTGGAGCATCTGCGCCGGTGTTTCGGCGCGGACGGGGTCGTGGCGATCGAGCGGCCCGCCCCCACGCTCGCCGCCCTGGCCCAGGCCCACGAGCGGACCCGCCAGGCGTTGGCCGCCGGGGTTCCCGTCGTCTACCAGGGGGCGCTGTTCGACGGCGCGTTCCAGGGGCGCCCCGACTTCCTCATCGCGGCGCATCTCGACCCGATCACCGGCGTGTCGACCGGGCCCGCGGTCGCGGGCCGCTACGAGCCCTACGACGCCAAGCTCGCCCGGCACGCCAGCCCGGGAGCCGTGCTGCAGCTCGCTGCCTACGCGGCGGCCTTACCGTCGGTGGGCGTACCTGTTCCGCGGTTCATGCATCTGTTGCATCCCGCACAGCGGGCCACCGCGCCCGCTCCCGCTCCCGCGCCCGGGGTTGTGCGCACGTTCCGGGTCGACGATGTCGTGCCGATGGTCGGGCACGCGCGCAGCCGTCTCGCCGATCGGCTGGCGGTCGCCCCCGTGGTTCCCGAACCATCCTGGGCCGAGCCCCGGTCGGCCTGCGCCACCTGCGCGTTCAGCGCGCACTGCACGCGCGGCCGGGCGGAGGCCCGCGACCTGTCCCTGGTCGCCGGGCTGCGCGGCGACCAGCGACGGGTGCTGCGCGCGGCTGGCATCACCGCGGTGGAGGAGCTCGCCGCGGCCCGCGACGACCAGCGGCCCGCGACGATGTCCCCGGCGACGTTCGCGGGACTGCGTCTTCAGGCGGAACTGCAGGCCGCGCAGGATGCGACGCGGACCGCGGACGACCCGGTCGGGACGGTGACCGTCCGGATGACCGGCCCGGAGGGTCTCGCGGCCCTTCCGGCGCCCGATCCCGGTGACATCTACTTCGATATGGAGGGCGATCCGTACGCGCTGGACGCCGCCGGTCTGGAGTACCTGTTCGGCGCGGTCACCCTCGCGGACGGCGAGGTCTTCCGGGCGTTCTGGGCGCATGATCGGGCGGGGGAGCGGCAGGCGTTCGAGCGTTTCGTCGACTGGGCGACGGAGCGGTTGCGCGCGCACCCCGGCGCGCACATCTACCATTACGCGCCCTACGAGCCGAACGCGTTGCGCCGGCTGGCCGCGCGACACGGCACGCGGGAACGGCAGGTCGACGATCTGCTCGCTGGGCACCGGCTGGTGGATCTCTACGCCGTGGTCCGGCGCAGCCTGCGGATCTCCCAGCCGTCCTACTCGATCAAATACCTCGAACCGCTGTTCCTGCCCGGTGCCCGGCAGGCCGAGGTGAAGAACGCCATCGACAGCATCGTGGCGTACGAGAGCTTCCTGGCACACCGCGCCGCCGGGGAGCTCGCCGCGGCCGACCGCGTCCTCGCTCAGATCGCCGACTACAACCGGATCGACTGCGTGTCGACCCAGCGACTGCACCGCTGGCTGCTGGGCCTGCGGGAGGCCGACGGCGGCACGCCGCGGATCGACCTCGCCGCCCCGACCTCCACAGCCTCCGGCACCGACCCGGTAGACCCCGCCGACGCCGACGCCGACGACGCGCTCGTCGACACCCTCGTCGCGGCTCTTCCCGACGACTCGGCTGACTGGACGGACGACGAGCGGGCGCGCGCCCTGCTCGCCGCGGCCGTCGGATACCACCGGCGTGAGAACAAGCCCGCCTGGTGGTCGTACTTCGCGGCGCTGACCGCCGATCGCGCCACGCTGGAATCGGCCGACGACTGCGCGGTCCCGGTGAGCTGGACCGTTGTCGAGGACTGGGTCGAACCGGCCGGGCGACGGCGGCGGAGTCGTCGACTGCTGCAGGCCCGCGTCGATCCGGACCGTCCGCATCCCTTCGACCGCGGCGAGGCGGTGCGGCTGCTCTACCCGGGACCGCCCGGGGCCGAGGGCGTTACCACCGACGCGGTCGTCGAGCGGGCCGAGCCGCACAGGCTGCTGCTGCGGGAGAGCGTCGCCCCCGACGACGTGGCCCGCAGGCCGCCCCTCGCCGTGCTGCCCGGATCGCCGGTGCGTCCGGAACCCAAGCCGGCGGCGATCCGCGACCTCGCCCGCCGGACCGCCGACGCCCTGCCGGACCTGCCTGCGGACCCCGCGTTGGACCTGCTGCGCCGTCGCCCCCCGCGGCTGATCGGCCGGGGCGACCTGCCGGCGCCCGGCGAGCACGACGGAGACCAGATCGCCGCCGTGCTCGCCGCGGTGAGCGCGCTCGACGGCTCCTACCTGGCCGTGCAGGGGCCGCCTGGGGCGGGCAAGACCTACCTCGCCGGCAGGCTTATCCGCCATCTCGTCGAGCAGGGGCGCACGGTCGGGGTCTGCTCGACCAGTCACAAGGCGATCGAGAACGCGATGCTCGCCGCGACCGGCCAGCCGCCGGCGGACCCGAATCCCGCGGACGCCCGAGCCGCGGATACCGGGGCCGCGGATACCGGGGCCGCCGACGCCCGGGCCGCGGACGCCGTGCCCGCCTGGCGCCCCGCGGTGCCCGCCGCGAAGAAACAGCGGTCCGGGGCGAAGCCGGTTCAGGCGGCTCCGGGCATATTCCTGCCCTGGGACGGTCCGCGGGATCTGCGGGCACTTGCGGCGTGGCGCCGGGAGCACCCCGAGGGCCACCTGGTCGGGGACACCGCCTGGGCGTTCGCGAACCCGGTGCTGCGTGGTGACCCCTTCGACGTTCTGATCATTGACGAGGCGGGGCAGTTCGCGCTCGCGGATACCCTCGCGGTGGCCGGCGCGGCCCGCAACCTCGTGCTCCTCGGCGATCCGCAGCAACTGCCGCAGGTGGTGGCCGGCCTCCATCCGGACGGCGCGGACGCCTCGGCGCTGTCGCATCTGCTCGGCGACGCCGAGGTGATCCCGCCCGAGTTCGGCTACTTCCTCGATCGGACCCGCCGGCTGCACCCGGCCGTATGCGCGCCGGTGTCGGCGCTGGCGTACCGGGGGCTGCTGCACGCGCATCCGGTGGCCGGGACGCGCGCCGTGGCGGGTGTACCGGCCGGGCTGTACCTGCACGACGTCGAGCATCACGACAACGGCACCCGGTCGGATGAGGAGGTTGCTGTGATCCGTGACATCGTTCGCCACCTGCTCGGTCGTACCCTCGTCGACGGCGGGCCCCCGCGCCCGCTCCTCGGCAGCGACCTGCTCGTCGTCGCCCCCTACAACCGGCAGGTGCGGGCGGTCGAGCACGCGCTGGGCAAGGCGGGCCTGCCCGGGGTGCGGGTCGGGACGGTGGACCGTTTCCAGGGCCAGGAGGCAGCCGTCGTCATCATCTCGCTCACCACGTCCAGCTCGGCCCAGGCGCCGCGGGGGCTGGACTTCCTGCTCTCCCGCAACCGGCTCAACGTCGCGATCTCCCGAGCACAGGTGGCGGCGGCGCTGGTCATGTCACCGGCGCTGCTCGACAGCTCTCCCCGTTCGGTCGCCGAACTTCAGCTCCTCGCCGGGTTAGCCCGGCTGCGTGCCATGGCCCGAACGGACCCGCTCACTGTGCGCTCCCCGATACATTCCTGACACTTTCCTGGTACGTTTCCGGAACCTGATGGGTGGTAGCGATGAAGCCACGGAGTCCACTACGCGCCCGCGGCCCCCAACTCTCATGCAGATATGTAAAGTCCGTTTCGTCGGTATTTGTTTGTGCTTAGGAGTCGAAATGAAATAACTTGCGCGTTTCGAACCCTCCACAGGCCTGTGACCTGCGATGATGCTCTCGATCGCGTATTTGTTACTTCATTACGTCCCCTTATTGTAAAGCCGGTGCTAGGATTCGCGACGTCTGGGCAGGTTGGGGAAGGGGATGCTCATGACTCTTACACTGGCTATTCCTAGCCGTATGCAAACTGTTCTGCCTCGGGCGCTCGCGCGCCTGCGGGCCTCATCGGGTGCACACATTACTTTCGGGGGAATGGTCGCACTCCATTCCCGCACCCTGACCATCACCAACGTGGACGGGCCGGGGCCGGCCGGGCTGATCGGTGTCGAGATCCCAGCCGGGATGGGCATCGGCGGTCAGGTCGTCAAGCATTGCCGGCCGGTCGTCATCAATGATCGAGCTGCCGCGCGAAGATCGCTGCGATCTACCGCCGCGGAGATCGACGACACCGGTCTCGGTGCGATCATGGCGGTGCCGGTATGCGAGGACGGCGCGGTGGCCGCGGTACTGTACGCCGCTCTCGAACCGGATCTGTCATTCGATGAGTCTGCTATTCACGCAGCTATGGCGGTGGCCCGGTTGATGGAACGCGAACTCGGTCTCGTCAGTGGGGGGCCGCGGTCGAGGGTGCCGTCCGTACCGGTCCAGGGGCGGGTGCCGGTCCAGGG
>NZ_CDWRCK010000062.1:7364-19459 GCF_977927595.1 Frankia sp. CcWB3 | reverse complement strand
ACCCCAACCACCCCGCCCGGCGCGGCCCACAGCCATGCCCGTGAACCGTCACCTACAGCAAGATCACTAAAGCAGGTGAATGTTTACCCCCGAAGGTCCGGTCCCCGAGGGACACCGATCCGTTTCTCCCAGCCTCCACCTTCGATGCCACCGCTGGCTTTGGGGGCAGCTCCAGAGTTCTTCGGGGGGTTGCCGCCAGGAGAGTAGGGGGAACCCTCGAAACCCCCGGTCGTCATGTGCGACGCTTGTTCGGTGAGATTCCGGCTACATATGGTGGATTGAGGTGCCTCATCCGCGTGTACCCCGCCGACTGGCCGCCTGCGCCGCCCGCCACCGCTCATGGTGCTTCAGCATCGGGGGTATAGCCACCACGGCCGGAACGGTCGCCTGCCAGTGGCCGGCATTCTCCGACAACCCGGTGGCGGCGGGCATCAACGTCTCGGTGGCGCTCGCCTTCGTCCTCACCGGAGTGCTGCTGAACGGCGAGGACGCGTTGGGCAGCGCCACCGGAGCCATGATCTTCAGTGGTCTGCTGTGGGCACTGACCTGGACCGTGGCATGGGACAAGGGTCCGTCGGCTTTCATCTCCACGTTCGCCTACACGCATTTCTGGGTCTGTCTCGGCTGGGGCGCGCTGCGATATCCGGTCGGGCGATTGCAGAGCAACCGCGAGCGCGCCCTGCTGGCAAGCGCCGTCCTCGTCATCCCGGTGGCGAACCTGGGACTGGTCGGCATCTCCGACCCGACCTGGCTCGGATATTCCCGAAATGTCTGGTGGTATGGCTCGCCGATCGACCGGGATGTCTTCGAGGAGATCATCTGGGTCCTCAACAGCCTGACCCTCGTGCTGGCCGCGGCCTTTTTTTGGGTTGTCCGCGCGCGGCTGCGCCGCTACTCCGCGCTCGACCGCCGGATCTTCGGACCGGTCGTCATCGCACTGCTGGTCGCGTTCACCCTCGCCGCCACGGTCAACATCTTCGTCTACAACCCCAGCGGAGCCTACGTCCCGCCGGCCTTCATCCTCATCGCGCTCGCGCTGCTGACCATCCCCCTGTCCTTCGCCGCGGCGGGCGTACGCCGCCAGCTCGCCCGCGCCCGCATCGCACAGCTCCTGGCGACGCTGCCGATGCCGCCGACGGTCCCGGCCGTACGAGACATCCTGCGTACGGCTCTGCACGACGACTCCGCCGAGCTCTTCCTGTGGATGCCGCAGGAGCGGCGGCACGTCGACGCCGAAGGCGCCACGGCCACCCCGCCCCGCCCCGGAGCCAGCCGGCTGCTCGTGCCGGTGACGACCTCGTCGGGCGCGCCACTGGCGCTGATCTCCGCCGCCGCCGCCCAGGAGCGCAACCGCGACCTGGTCACGGTCGCACTGCAGGCCAGCGCCATGGCGCTGGAGAACGCCCGGCTGCACGCCGCCGTGGCCGCGCAGCTGGACGCCGTGCGCGCCTCCCGGGCCCGCATCGTGGAGGTCGGCCTGATCGAACGGCGCCGCCTCGAGCGCGATCTGCACGACGGCGTCCAGCAACGGCTGCTGGCCCTCGCCACCAGGCTGGGACTCGCCCGGACAAAGACCTCCGACCCCGATACGATCTCTGCCATCGAAGCCGCTCGCGAGGATCTGCATCATGTTCTCCAGGACCTGCGCAGTCTGGCCCGGGGAATCCACCCGGCCATGCTGAGTCAGGGTGGGCTGCTCCCAGCCCTGGAGGTGGTGGTCGAGCCCCTCCCCGTCAAGGTCGAGTTCGACATCCCGACCGTCCGGTTCGAGCCGATCCTGGAGGCCGGCGCCTACTACACGATCTGCGAGGCGCTGACGAACACGGTCAAACACGCCGGGGCGGCCCAGGTCCGGGTGACGGTCCGGTGCGTGGACGACGGCATCCTGATCGAGGTCACCGATGACGGTAAGGGCGGTGCCGTCGTGGTCGAGGGTGGCGGGCTCGCGGGTCTCGCGGACCGGGTACGTGCGCTCGGCGGCGACCTGAGCATCCTCAGCCCGTCCGGCGGCGGCACCCGACTGACGGCGAGCATCCCGTGCGGGTAGCCGTCGCGGATGACTCAGTGCTGTTCCGCGAGGGGCTGGCCATGCTGCTGGCCGCCGCGGGAGTCGAGGTCGTCGCGCAGGCCGGGACCGCGGACGAGATCATCGACCAGCTCGCCTGCGGCCGGCCCGACGCCGTCATCCTGGACATCCGGATGCCTCCGACGTTCACCGACGAAGGGCTGATAGCGGCCGAGGCGATACGTGCGGCCCATCCCGCGATGGGCGTCTTGGTGCTGTCCACGTACGCCGAGACGCCATACGCGCTGCGGCTGCTGGGCGACGGGGGCGGCGGCATCGGATATCTGCTCAAGGACCGGGTGGACGACATCACCGCGCTGCACGACGCGTTACGCAGGGTGGTCGGCGGTCGGCTCGTCGTCGACGAGGAGATCATCGCCGGCCTGTTGACCCATCGCCGGCGGGCCGGCGAACTGGAACGCCTCACCGCCAGGGAGCGGGCCGTGCTCCGGCACATGGCCGAGGGGCGATCGAACCAGGGCATCGGCGCCAAGCTCCATCTGGCGCCGAAGACCGTCGAGAACCACGTAGCCAACGTCTTCACGAAGCTACGGATGCCGGCCTCCGCGGACGACAACCGTCGGGTACTGGCCGTGCTGGCCTGGCTCCGAGCCACCGGTGGCGAGGCCGGCGGCGAGGACCACTCCTCGCTCTCCGAGTAGCGGTCCACCCGGTTGGGCGAGCCGCAGTGACCATCGAAGCGTGATTCCACCCCCGAGCGCAGCCACGGAAGACTCTGTCCCACCGGGGTGGCGCAGCCCACGTGGGACGGAGCCCCCCGATCACGGGCATGTGCAGGCACGAACGGCCAAACTTGGGAACAACCATGTGAGCCAGCGAACCGGCGTGAGCGCTCCGTACCCGGACGCGCGCCCCGACTTGGGCCAGTGCCGTCATTGCGGCACCGCCACAGCGAGAGGAGCCCGGCGTGTCCGAGCAGGTCAGCACACTGACCGTCACCGACAACCGCACCGGAAAAACATATGAGATACCGGTTACGGACGGCGCGGTACGTGCGAGTGCGTTTCGCTCGATCAAAACGAGCGACGACGACTTCGGGCTGATGACGTACGACCCCGCCTCCACGAACACGGCGAGCTGTAGAAGTGCGATCACCTACATCGACGGTGACGCCGGCATCCTGCGCTACCGCGGCTATCCGATCCAGGAGCTGGCGGAGAAGAGCAGCTTCCTCGAGGTCGCCTACCTGCTCCTCGCCGGCGAGCTTCCCTCCGCCGAGGAGCTGGCGACCTGGGAAGACGAGATCACCCATCACACCCTGGTCCACGAGTCGATCAAGAAGTTCATCGACGGCTTCCACCACGACGCGCACCCGATGGGCATGCTAGTCTCCACGGTGGGTGCGCTGTCGACCTTCTACCCGGACGCCAAGACGATCGACGACCCGGGGCTGCGCCGGCTGCAGATCGTCCGCCTGATCGCCAAGATCACGACATTGGCAGCGTTCTCCTACCGGCACTCGGTCGGTTTCCCGTACGTCTACCCGGACAACGACCTGTCCTACGCCGGCAACTTCCTCAACATGATGTGGAAGGCCACCGAGCTCAAGTACGAGCCGGACCCCAACCTGGAGCACGCCCTCGACGTGCTGTTCATCCTGCACGCCGACCACGAGCAGAACTGCTCGGCCAACGCGATGCGCGCGGTCGGCAGCTCGCAGGCGGACCCGTTCTCGGCGGCCGCCGCCGCGATCTCCGCGCTCTACGGTCCGCTGCACGGTGGCGCCAACGAGCAGGTGCTGCGGATGCTCTCGGAGATCGGGTCGGTCGAGAACATCCCCGCCTTCATCGCCCAGGTGAAGGAGGGCAAGAAAAAGCTGATGGGCTTCGGCCACCGGGTCTACAAGAACTACGACCCGCGGGCCCGGGTGATCCGTCAGGTCGCCGACGAGGTCTTCAAGGTCACCGGCACGAACCCGTTCCTCGACCTGGCCATGGAGCTGGAGCGGATCGCGCTGGAGGACGAGTACTTCGTCGCGCGCAAGCTCTACCCGAACGTCGACTTCTACACCGGCATCATCTACCAGGCGATGGGCTTCCCGGTGGAGATGTTCCCGGTGCTGTTCGCCATCGGCCGGATGCCGGGATGGCTGGCGCAGTGGGAAGAGGGCCTGCTCGACCCCGAGCAGAAGATCGCCCGACCGCGCCAGCTGTACATCGGCTACGACCAGCGGCCATATGTCCCGATCGACGACCGTAGCGGGGTCGTGGACAGCGGGACCGACCCGATCGCGGCCCAGGCGGCCCAGGCGGCACCGGAGCGCCCGCTGCGCTGACCGGCCGTAGCCCCCCACCGGGGCCGCGGTGTCTCCCGCGGCCCCGGCCCTTGTGGTTGCCGGCGGCTCCCGCCGGTTCCCGGCGCCTACAGGTGCTCGACCACGTAGTCGATGCTCGCGGTGAGCGCCTCGACGTCGGCCGGCTCGACCGCCGGGAAGCAGGCCACCCGCAGCTGGTTGCGGCCGAGCTTGCGGTAGGGCTCGACGTCGACGACACCGTTTGCGCGCAGCACCTTGGCCACGGCGGCGGCGTCCACCCCCTCGAAGTCGACCGTCACGACGACCTGCGAACGCGCGGCCGGGTCGGCGACGAACGGTGTCGCGTAGGAAGTCTTCTCGGCCCAGGTGTAGAGGATGGACGACGATTCCGCGGTCCTCCGCACGCACCAGTCCAGCCCGCCCTGGGCGAGCATCCACTCGATCTGGTCGGCGAACAGGAACAGCGTCGCGACCGCCGGGGTGTTGTAGGTCTGGTCCTTGGAGCTGTTGTCCCGGGCCGTGGCGAGATCGAGGAACGGCGGGATCCACCGGTCCGTCGCGGCGATCTCGGCGAGCCGGTCGATCGCCGCCGGGGACACGAGCGCCGTCCACAGGCCGCCGTCGGAGGCAAAGCTCTTCTGCGGCGCGAAGTAGTAGACGTCCACCTCGCGCACATCGACCGGCAGCCCGCCGGCTCCCGAGGTGGCGTCGACCAGGTGCAGGGCGCCGTCGTCCGCACCCACCGGCCGGCGGACCGGACGGGCGACACCGGTCGAGGTCTCGTTGTGCGGGGTGGCGTAGACGTCGATGCCCGCCTCCGGCGCCCAGTCCGGATGCGTACCGGGCGGCGAGGAGATCACCGACGGCGCGGCCAGGAACGGCGCGCCCTTCGTCGTGTCGGCGAACTTGCCCCCGAACTCGCCGAAGACGAGGTGCTGGGAGCGGGTCCGGACGAGGTTGAAGGCGGCCGCGTCCCAGAAGGCGGTGGCACCGCCGATCCCGAGCACGACCTCGTAGCCCTCGGGCAGGGAGAACAGCTCGGACAGGCCTGCCCGCACCCGGCCGACCAGGCTCTTGACCGGCTTCTGCCGGTGCGAGGTGCCGAGGTAGGTCGCCCCGCTCGCGGCGAGGGCCTCGACCGCCTCAGGACGGATCTTCGACGGGCCACAGCCGAACCGGCCGTCCCGGGGACGCAGCCGGTCGGGCAGCACGATCGCGGGAGCGTCAGCCACGGCTGACCCCCGGCAGGACGTCACCGAGCGGGCGCGGAGCGGGGCCCACGTACCGCGCGGACGGGCGGATCAGCCGCCCGGTGCGTTGTTGTTCCAGGATGTGGGCACTCCAGCCGGCGGTGCGGGCACAGGTGAACATGGACGTGAACATATGGGCCGGCACCTCGGCGAAGTCCAGCACCACCGCCGACCAGAACTCGACGTTGGTCCGCAGCGGGCGATCCGGGAACCGGTTGGCCAGCTCCTCGATCGCGGCGGCCTCCAACGCCTCCGCCACCTCGTAGCGGGTCGAGCCCAGGTCACGAGCGGTCCGGCGCAGCACCCGGGCCCGCGGGTCCTCGGCGCGGTACACCCGGTGCCCGAAGCCCATCAGGCGCTCCTTACGGTCCAGGGCACGGCGGACGTAGCCGAGGGGGCCGCCGGTGCGCTCGACCTCGTCGAGCATCGCGAGCACCCGGGACGGAGCACCGCCGTGCAGCGGACCGGACAGCGCACCGACGGCGGCCGACAGCGCCGCCGAGGCGTCCGCGCCGGTCGAGGCGACCACCCGGGCGGTGAACGTCGAGGCGTTCATGCCGTGCTCGGCGGCCGAGACCCAGTAGGCGTCCACGGCCTGGACGTGCCTGGGATCCGGCTCACCACGCCAACGGATCATGAACCGCTCGGTTATCGTCCGGGCCCGGTCAACCTCCTTCTGCGGCACCGCCGGCTGACCGAGGCCCCGCGCGGACTGGGCGACGAACGACAACGCCACGACCGACGCCCGGGCAAGATCGTCCCGCGCCTGCTCCGGGGTGATGTCGATCAGCTGGCCCAGGCCCCAGTAGGGCGCGAGCATCGCGAGCGCGCTCTGCACGTCCACCCGGATGTCACCGGAGTGCACCGGGACCGGAAAGGGCTCGGCCGGCGGCAGTCCGGGCTCGAACGCCCCGTCGACCAGCAGCCCCCAGACGTGGCCGTAGTCGACCTTGCCAACAAGGTCTTCGATGTCGACGCCGCGGTAACGCAGCGCGCTACCTTCCCTGTCCGGCTCGGCGATCTCCGTCTCGAAGGCGATCACACCTTCCAGACCGGGCTTGAAATCGCTTGTTTTCTCGGCCATCGAGTCCGGATCTCCGCTTCTGTCTCTTGGTCCCACCGGTTCTGTCTCTATGGTCCCGCCGGCGGCCCGTCCGCGTCCTGCCCCGTCGGTGCTGCTTCGTGGGTGCTGCTCCATCCGATCCTGCCGCGAGGCATCCCACCGCGCCAGGGCGCAGGTGCCCCGCGATGCTCCATCCAACCCTGATCTGGAACCGACCGCGCACAGGCCGATGCACTGGGCAACGCGAAACCCATAAAATATGACGTAAGTCACAGCAGCTTTTCCATCATATTACTATTTATACGAATATGCCGAGAGCGGTGAACGGAAAGTTTGGTCAACTGAGATCATTCCGCGCTACGGTCGGGCCTCGTGTCTGGAACGCCTGACCGGCGGCAGTCACGCAGCGCGAACACGACGGGAGGATCATGGCGTTCGTCTTCATCAGTCATCGCGCGGCGGACATCGCATCCGCCGAACGGTTGGGCCGGGCGATCAGCGCGGCGGGGCACGCGGTGCACCTGGACCGTTGGGAGATACGCATCGGCGACACCGTGTCCATGTTCATGAATGAGACGCTCGCCGCCGCCGACTTTCTCGTGCTCGGATACTCCACGTTGGGAATCCACGCGCCGTGGATCGTCCAGGAATGGCTACCCGCACTGGCCGATGATCTCGCCGCCCGCGGTATCACCCTGGTACCAGCATTGCTGTCGGGGTCGTCGGGCGGCGACGCGCCATATCGGCTGGCTGGCCGGCGGTGCACCGACCTTACGGTTCGCTGGGACCTCGGCGTCCGCGAGCTCCTGACCGAGCTCTCCTGACCGAGCTCTCCTGACCAGGACGACGGACCCTGGCCCGGCGGGATCACCCTCGGGGCCGTCCCGCTGGCGCGCGCGGCCTGCCTGGCAGAATCGGGGCGTGGCCCCAGCCTCCGCTGCCGACGAGCCGCCGGTGGGCGGTCCGGATCCGGACGTCCCCGATCCGGACGTCCCCGATTCCGCCCTGCTCCGCCAGGGCTACCGCACCGGTCATCTGGAGCCGGAGCATCTCGCGCCGACCTGGGTCGAACAGTTCGCCGCCTGGTTCACCGACGCAGCCACCCCCGGGGCAGGCGTTCCGGAGGCCAACGCGGCCGTGTTCGCGACGGCATCCGCCGCCGGGCGGCCCAGTGCCAGGACCGTGCTGCTCAAGGGGTTCGACCAGCGGGGCTTTGTGATCTACACGAACTACACCTCGCGCAAGGGCCGTGAGGCTGCCGAGAACCCCTTCGGCTCGCTGGTCTTCCCCTGGTACGCCCTCGAGCGCCAGGTCGTCGTCATCGGATCGATCGAGCGCGTGAGCCGGGCCGAGACGGAACGCTACTTCCAGTCGCGTCCGCGTGGTTCGCAGCTCGGCGCCTGGGCCAGCCACCAGTCGACGATCATCGAGTCCCGTACGGTGCTCGACGACCGCGCCGCCAAGCTCGCGGCCCGTTGGCCCGAGGGCACCCGGGTGCCGACACCGGAGTTCTGGGGTGGGTTACGCATCGTGCCGGACATCGTGG
Source organism: Frankia sp. CcWB3 (assembly GCF_977927595.1). NCBI lineage: Bacteria > Bacillati > Actinomycetota > Actinomycetes > Frankiales > Frankiaceae > Frankia > Frankia sp. CcWB3. Next base: position 11,260 of record NZ_CDWRCK010000062.1, on the reverse strand, counting down.
AGTTCTGGCAGGGCCGCGCGGACCGGCTGCACGACCGGCTGCGGTACCGGCGGGTGTCGGTACCGGCCGACGGCGACGGCACGGACTCCGTCGTCCCGACCGCGGCCGGAGATCTCTGGGTCATCGAACGCCTCGCCCCTTGACCGTCACGCCCCCTGACCGTCACGGCAATCGCGCATCCGCCGGCCGGCGACACACCCGGAGACACCTTATTGACTCGGCCCGGCTTAGCGGTCTTCACTGACGTCCGTTCGCCGCTCGCTGTTCATCGTTGAACCCATCGGATCCGCACTGAACGTGCCGGAACGATACTGAACGTACTGGGCCGGTGCTGAACGTGCCGGACTCGACGGACCCCATCGGACAACCACGAAACCGCGGCCGCGCCACCCAACAGTTCCGCTACGCCGGACCCGGCCTCCCGGGGACGAACGGCGCGTTGCTACCTTCTTGGCTGCAATCGCTCCTGCCCGCAATCAACGTGCTCGGCACACGTCGAGGAGACGGATTTATGCGTATCACCAGAATGCGTGCCGCGGTGGCCGGCGTTCTCGGCACGGCGACCATCGCACTGGCCTCCCCGGCGCTCGCCGAAACTCCGGAACCGTCGCCCACGGCCACGGCCACGGCCACAGCCACGGCCGTCACCCAGCCGAGCCCGTCCCCCCTCGTCGCCGACGCCCCGACGGCGACACCGAAGACAGAGCCGTTGGCCGGCGTGGACCCGACGGTCGGGCCGACCGGGCCGGCCGGCCCGACCGCCACTCCGAGCCTCGATCCGAGCGCCACGCCGAGTGCCACGCCCACCGACGCCGCGGCCCTGATTCCGGGCGCGACGGCGGACGCGACGTCCTCCGCGAGCCCGACCAACGGCACCGGCAACCCGACACTCGACGGTTTCCTCGACCTGCTGCCCTTCGAGGTCCCGCTGGACAAGCAGATCAACAGCATCGACGACATGGACGTCAACCCGTTGTTCCTCACCTTCACCTGCGACGGCTCCGTCCCCTCCTGGAAACTGAAGAACACCGCGGACAAGGCCTTTGGATTCGGCTGGTTCGACACCAGCCTGCACGGCGGGATTCTGGACATCGGGCCGAAGCAGACCGTTGACGTTCCCTCGAAGGCGCTCGCGGTAATCGGCTCCCCCTGGGACGCCAAGACCAAGGTTCTGCTCGTGACCGTGCCGACGGTCGGTGTCTCCAACTGCACGGGCGGGTCGGCCCCGCTGCCGCTCGCACCGCCCGCTCCGCTACCCGTCGCGGTGCCCGCCGCCACGAGCGCCGTCCCGGCCGATCCGCACTACACGCGATGAGCTCCGGACCTGGTCCCAGGATGGCCGCGGGCGCCCTCGCGGCCATCCTGGGTGGCGTCGTGCTGACCAGCTGCGGCGACGGCGCCAGGAACGCCTCCACCGATTTCTCCCCGCAGGTGCGCAACCAGCTCGCCGCCGTCGCCGGGCTCGGCCAGGGAAAGAGCACCGTGGTCACGGCCGTGGGTGCCAGCATCGACGTCTACAGCGCCCCGACCGACACCCAACCCTCCTCCACGCTGGCCAGTCCGAATGAGAACGGCGTCAAGCGGGTCTTCCTCGTCCAGGCCAAGCTGTCGGGATGGTGGCAGGTACTGCTGCCGGTGCAGCCGAACGGCAGCACCGGCTGGTTGAAGGCGGACCAGGTCACCGCGTCCGAGACGTCGTACCGGCTGGTTGTCTCCCGCGGCAGGCACCGACTCCATGTGTTCAGCAACGGGACGCAGATCGCCGAGGAGCCGGTGGGGATCGGCACCGCCGACACCCCGACGCCGGGCGGGCGCTTCTATCTCATGGAGCTGCTCAAGCCGCGTGACCCGAACGGTCCGTACGGGCCGTATGCCTTCGGGCTTAACGGCTTCTCGACATCACTCAGCTCGTTCGGCGGCCACAAGCCGGTCATCGGCATGTACGGGACGAACGAGCCAAAGCTCATCGGCAAGGACGTCAGCCACGGATGCATCCGCCTGAGCAACGACGCGATCACCAGACTCGCCCAGACCGTTCCCCTCGGTACACCGATCGACATCATCGCCTAGAAGAAGATCGGTAACGAGGCCCTTCCCGGCGGAGGATCGCGGGGGCCCGGGTGGGCTATGCATCCACCGAGGCGGACGGGCCCATGGCGGGACGGGCCGCCACGGCGATCCGCAGATCGTCGACGAATCCGGCGTAGACCTCGTCACGGCGGGCGGGATCTGCCCGTAGCACCGCACTGGGATGCAGCGTGGCGAGCAGCTGAGCCCCGGAGCCGGCCGGCCCGGGGAGCAGCCGGCCACGCATCTTCGTCACCCGGAACGACGGTCCGAGCAGCGACATACCGGCCGTAGCCCCCAGGATCACGACGATCGCCGGCCGAACGAGGTTGAGCTCCGCGGATAGCCAGGGACGGCACGCGGTGACATGCCGCGGGTCCGGCGTCTGGTGGATCCGCCGCGGGCCGTTGCCGGTGCGATACCGGAAGTGCTTGACGGCGTTCGTCATGTACACCTCGGCACGGTCGAGTCCCACCTCGCCGAGGGCCCGGTCGAGCAGCTTGCCGGCGGGGCCCACGAACGGCACACCCCGCCGGTCCTCGATGTCGCCCGGCTGCTCGCCGACGAGGGCGAGCCAGCCGTGCGCGGGGCCGACCCCGAAGACCGTGCGGGTGCCGGGCAGCTGCGCGAGGTCGCATCCCTGGCAGTCGGCGGCCGCCGCCGCCAGGGTCGGCAGGTCCGCCCGTGGTGGTATGTGTACGGGCTGCATGCTCATCCACCGATTCAACCGGACGGGCCCTCGCCCGTCCGCACGAGCCGCACGAGCCCTGGGAGACCCGGCGTGCCAGGACCCCGGTGCCGGGGGTGCGGGGCAATGCGTGGTACGCGGAGATGCGTGGCGCGCCGTGCGTGAGCTGCCCTCCACATCCCACGCCGACGCAACCACCTCCGGCGGAGCCCGCCACTTCTCCGCCGGTCTTCGAGCGGGGGATCCTGCCCACGCATCCCCCTGCCCAGGATCAAGGGTGGCCAATCCACGGGACCACCCCGCAAAATAGCGGCGTGTCATCATTCAACTACACAGCGTTTGCTGTTGTGCTGTACGGGTGACGCTTGCCGTGGAGCGGGATCGGGGCTTCTCCGACGAATGGTCGCAAATCGCCGCGACAGCTCCGAAAGTAGGCCTCTTCCTCGCGATCTGTCTGCTCGGTTGGCTGTTGGTCCGGGCGGGTACGCGCCTCGTCACCCGGTTCACCGAACGCGCCGGCCTGGATCGGATCATCGATCGCGCCGGCCTGCCGCGGCTATTGCACCAGCCGGCCCAGAGCGTGCGGGCGAGCGGGCTCCGGGTGCTCATGGGCATCGGCCTGCTCGGCGTGCTGCGGATCGCGCTGGGGGCCTTCGGACCGAACACGGCCGAGGACACCGTGACCGATCTACTCGCTCTGCTGCTCCGCACCCTGCTCGCGACGCTGGTCATCATGATCGGGGTCGGCCTCGCCCGGGTCGTCCGGACCTTCGTCACGGAGGCACTACGCGACCTCGCGTACGGACGGGCGGCCGGCAACATCGTGGCCACCGTGCTCGTAGTCGCCTTCGGCAAAACGGGGTTGGACGAGGTGGGACTCGCGACGTCGGTCACCACACCGGTCCTCTGGGCGATCCTGGCCTCCCTCACCGGTGTGATCGTCGTCGGCGTGGGAGGCGGCCTCATTCGACCCATGCAGATCCGATGGGAGGAGATCCTCGAACACGTCGAGGACACCGCCGCCGAGGCTCGGGCGAAGTGGCACGATCGCCGCCCCACCACCTCCCCGGCACACGCGCCGGAACGGCCGCTGCCACCGCCGGCCGTCGCCTCGCCCCGACCCCCGATCCCGCCACCGGGC
>NZ_CDWRCK010000062.1:0-6649 GCF_977927595.1 Frankia sp. CcWB3 | reverse complement strand
GTCGCCTCGCCCCGACCCCCGATCCCGCCACCGGGCGAGGGGCCACTGTCCAAAACCGGCTCCTCCGAACGGCCTCCACCGTCTGCGGTGGACGAGCCCCCGCCGCCCGCCGGCCGACCGCTTCCGGGGGGACCCACGTAACGCGTGGTCCGTCCCCCACATCCCGGTCGCCGTCGGCCGGTGGGTGTGCGTTCGGCGAACTGCGGCGCGTTCGGGCCTCAGGTGGGGCACTCTGGGAGAGGACGGATGGTAAAAGTCGGTCGCTGACCTCGACCACGCATATCGCCCTGACCCGGACACCTGACCCAGCCAGGGGACCCTGCCAGATCGGTCCGCAGGTGGCCGATCCTCACGGCGGAAACCTCATCAACGTCACGAGTGGCGAGCGGAGGGACATCTCGGTGGACGAGCTCTCGGATATGGAGCGATCCCGACTGCTCCTCGGCTGGCTGGCGGCGCGGCGTGCCGTGGACAACTGTCTGTCGGACCTGCTCGCCGCCGGTCCCGCCGGGGAGCGGCGGGTACGCGAGTCACTCGCTCTCGTGGGCGATCTGGAAAGCCGTGCCCAGGAGGCGTTCGACCGTTACCGCACGGCCGCGGAGAACACGGAGACACGATCATCGGGCCGCTGGGTGCCTTCCGACGCGGATCGTCCCAGACTCAATGTGGTCCGCACCCCCGAGGGCGATCTCGCTCGTAGTAGTTCGAACACGAAGAGCAATCATCGACACCGGTGACGCCCGGGGCGCTGGACGCGCGTCAGAATGGCCCTCGTGCCGGCCGTCCGTCGCCGCCGCGTCGCCGCGGTCTGGCTCCTCACCCTCCTGGTTCCCCTTCTGCTGACGACGTCCGGCTGCGGCGTGCTGGAGGGTCCCCGACGTGGTCATGTAGTCCTGGCCGCCACCCCGGCGCCCACCACGGGTCCCGATGCATTCGAACGCTCCGGACGGGGCGCCCGCATCCGGATGACCCTGCCCCCGTCCGACGCTCCGAAGCCCTATCCCCTGCTCGTGGCGCTGCACAGCCTGCACTACGACGGCGCGGACCCCAAGCAGCACTGGGACCTGGACAACCTCGCCCGTGCCGCCGGCCTCGCCGTCGTGTACCCGGACGGCCTCAACAGGGCATGGAACGCTGGAACCTGCTGCGACACCGCCGTGATCAACCATACCGATGACGTCGGCTGGCTACGCGCGTTGATCGCGCATCTCAGCGAGCACTACCCGATCGACCGGAACAGGGTCAGCCTGATCGGTCTGTCCAACGGCGGCATGCTGGCCTACCGGTACGCCTGCGAACACGGGGACGAACTCGCGGGCATCGCCGTCGTGGCGGCCAGCCGTCAGGTGTCGGACTGCCGTCCGGGCGCCCCGCTGACCGTCGTGGTCGTCCACGGCGGGGCGGACGGCCATGTGCCCTACCAGGGGACCCTCTGGTCGCCGGTGCTGCGGACCGCGATCACGCCGGTCGAGGAGAGCATGATCCCGTTCCGGTCGGTGGATCGCTGCCCCGTCCCGAGCCGGCCTACGGACACTGTCCTCACGGATTCGACCGGCATGCCATGGCACGCCCCGGTGGCATCACAGTCCGCGCTGAGCGTTGGAACGGACGCGGACGTGGCCGCGCCCGTCGCCGTGCCCCCGGTGCCCCCGGCAAGCGGGCCGGCGCACCCTGCAAGCGCGCTGGTGAACGCCGCCCCGTGGGTCCTGATGCCGAGCGCCGTCCCGGGTGTGCCCGCGAATTCGACCACGGTGACGTCACCGGCCGTCGCCCTGCGCAAGGAGACCCCCTGTGCCTCCTCGGCCCGGGTCGTGCAGTTCCTGCTGCCCGCCCTGGCCCACGGCTGGCCGGCCGTCTCCGGACCGGCCGCCTTCGCCACGGGCAGGGTGATCTGGAATCTGCTGGCTCCGGCCCGTTCCGCGCGGCCCGGCCCGCGGATGTGACCCGCGACGGCCAGCCGGCAGGGACGGATCAGGCCGGCGCGAACACGGATCAGGCCGGCGCGAACGAGGACCGCAGCGCGCCCATCAGCGTATTGAGCGACGCCAGGACGTCGGTCGACACTCGCGCGATGAGCACGTACACCGCACCGGACACCGACACCGTGCGCATGAGGTAGGAGACCCGCTGCCCCTCCCGGTCGTACGAGCCGACGAGTTCCTGGGTGGGCTGACCGCTGGTATCCGTCGCCGGGCCGGAACGGTCCCTGGTCAGACCGGGGACCGTGTTGAACTCGGCGGACTGGACCTGCGTGAGCGCTGCCACCGGATCCTGCACCGCGACCCGGGCCACCCCGATCATCTGCGGTCCGTACTCCGAGACGGTGCCGGGCTCGCCATAGAAGAGGCCGGTGTTGTCGCGCCGCTGCTTCCACACCGGCGGGTGGGAGAAGGTGGCCTTCTGCACAGTGTCGGTGAACGAGGTCCAGTCCGCCGGCACCGCGATCTGGCCCGCGGCCGCCTGACCGCCAGCTGCCTGACCGCCGGCTGCCCCCGTGCTCGGGCTAGGCGCGGCCGCTGCGGGACCGCCGGACGATACTGCCGTCGGCGCCGGGGCGGCATTGGTGGCGGTCCGGCCGCTGGGCCGGACCTTCTCCCAGACGGCACCGGCCCCGACGCCCACCCCAAGTGCCACGGCCAGCACCACCAGGGCCACCCCGACCCGATGCAGGAAGGGCATGGTGTCGGAATCACGATTTCCCTGCCGGGAATCGCGAGCGTCGTCCTCGTCGGGGAAATCGACTGTGCCCGCGGCGGAGGTCAGGCTCCCTGAGCGACGCGCCGCGACCCGCTGGTCGGCGCCGAACCGCACCGGACTCGGCCGGCTCCGCCCCCCGCCCGGCGGGTAAGCCTCGGGTCGGTCGGGTCGACCGGACCGATCAGGCCGACCGGGATCGGTGCGATCGGCACGGCGCCGGTCGAGTCCGAGGTCGTCGCCGGCATCCCTGCCGTAGGGCGTCCGCAGGCCTGTTCCACCGTCCCTCATTCCGGCGCCGCCGGTCGACGGACCGCCTGTAGGGGCACCGTCGGCCCGACGTGTCGGCATCGCCGTCTTGGCCCGCGGCAGACCGCCCTCATTCTGCCGATCCGGTCCACCTCGTGGATCCGACCTTCCATCGGAAGCCCATTCGGGTGGTTGACGCCCGGGTGCGGGAGCGGGAGCGGAACCAGGTGCGGGAGCGGAACCAGGAACGACTCGGGACCGCCGGCCCTCGGTCCGAGCGGTCCGAGCGGGCGGGACGAGCGCCCGGCGCATCGAGGTGCCGGTGGACGGCGAATCGGTATCCTCGGGCTGTATCGAACTGCCCTGATATGGATTGCCGTGGCCGGGATTGCCGTGGCTCGCCGGTACCGGGTGGTAGGGCCCGGTCACCGGTCCAGCGGCGTCATATGACCCGGTCGGAGGGCCGTAGCCGCTATGCTGCGGGCGCGGATCCGGCCCCGCTGGCTGATACGGCTCCATCGAGGGACCGCTACCGCCCCCCTGATAGTAGGGAGACTGCCGGTCGTCGTCCCACTCGGTCCGTCGCACACCGTCCGTCACCAGACGACCTCCGATCCCGAGCTCCGCTTGCGTCCGCCCGTCCCACCGCTGTACCACGGCGTTGCGTCGACGTTGCGCGAGCTTAGTTGACAGTAGCCCCCCGAAGGCGTAGAGGGATCGGCCAGGTACCTCGCCGGTCACCCACTGATCTGCACCGATATCCTCCCATGTCATCAGGCACATATTTCAGGGGGGACGCCGCATGAAGGGCTTCAGGCAGTTCCTGATGCGAGGGAACGTCGTCGACCTGGCGGTCGCGGTCGTGGTCGGTACCGCCTTCACCGCAGTGGTGACGTCGCTGGTGAAGACCATCTTCACCCCGCTGATCGCCGCGATCTTCGGCAAACCCGACTTCTCGGCCCTCACCTTCACCATCAACGGCAGCATGTTTCGGTACGGCGAGTTCATCAACAGTGTCATCGCATTCCTCTCAGTCGTTACAGTGATCTACTTCGTAGTAGTACTCCACCCTGAACACCATCAACGAGCGGCGGACGCGGGGGCAGGTCCCGCCGGAGGAGGACCCAGTACTCACCGACGAGGCACGCCTGCTCACGGAAATCCGTGATCTACTGGCGGAACACCGTCCCACCGGCTGACCCAGCCGACCCGGGCCGACCCAGCGCGGCTCCACACCGCGCGGCTCCACACCGGATCGCTTACCCGAACGTTGGTCGGCATTCAGGAATCGCTCAGGCTTTCAAGGGAAAGTGCCTACCATGACACCGCGTCTCCCCTTCAGCAGTAGCGCCGAGGACGCCCCCAGGGGCGGCGGCAGGGAGGGGTCCGGCGCCGGGCATGACTCCCCCCCCTCCCCTTGGGCTCCGCCCATCGGCGGCGCGGCCGGGACACGAGCCGGCCAAGCTCACCCGGCTGGTCCCGCCAGCTCCGAACCCGGCCTCCCGGCGGGCCCGCCTTCCCGTCCGCCCGGCTCGCCGTACAGCCAACCGCCGACGCTGGGGCCATCCTCCGGCCAGCATCCTCAGTATCCGAATCCCCATCCCCCGCATGGGGATCCTCGTCCGTATCCGGATTCTCCGTACCCGGCCGGGCCGTCCCAGGCCAGCCAGCCGCAGGCCGCGCTCTCCGCGGGAAGCCCGCCTCCGACGGCGTCGCCCGGCGGCCCGTGGGGACCGCCTTCAGGTCCGCCACCCGGTGGTCCCGCTGCCCCGAGAGCCGTGAACGGCGCGGCCGGCCCCGCGGGACCTCCCGCGGGCCCCCCGACCGGAGGGTATTCCTGGGGACCGCCATGGAGTTCTCCGAGCGGCGCCGGCTCGCCACCCACCCAGGACCTCTACGGCAACGAGACAACCATGGCCGCCTCGCCCCCTTGGCGCCGACGGCGGCTCGTCGCCGCTGGACTCGCCATCGCCCTGGTCTCGGCTGGTGTGGGTGGCGGTGTCGGAGCGATGGTCGCCGACAACAACGGGGGGCAGACCATCGTCACATCCGCCGGTCTGCACAACACCGTGGACAGTTCCGGTGGAACGTCGCCCGCAGCCGCGAACACTGTGTCGGCCGCGGCGCAGAAGATCCTGCCGAGTGTCGTGACAATCTCCGAGGAATCGAGCAGCGAGTCGGGCACCGGCTCCGGCACCATCATCCGTTCGGACGGGCATATCCTGACGAACAACCATGTGGTCTCGGGTGCCGCGAATGGCGGCTCGCTGACGGTCACCCTGCAGGACGGTCGTACTTTCGATGCGCAGGTCGTAGGCACGGATCCGAGCTCGGACCTCGCGGTGATCAAAATCAATGCCACCGGTCTCACGGCGGCCACGTTCGGCAATTCCGACCCGCTGAGCATCGGGGAACTGGTGGTAGCGGTCGGCAGCCCGCTCGGGCTGAACGGCACGGTCACGTCCGGCATTGTCAGTGCCGTGCATCGCCCGGTGCGCACCGGGGATTCAACCGTGCGGGATCAGCAGAACACCGTGCTCGACGCAATCCAGACCGACGCATCAATCAACCCCGGTAACTCCGGTGGTCCGCTGGTCAACAGTCGCGGCGAGATCATCGGCGTGAACAGCGCGATCGCGACCGTGGGTGGTGGAAGTCCCTTCGGTGGCGGCCAGCAGTCCGGCAACATCGGCGTCGGTTTCGCTATTCCGGGCAACTATGCCGGGTCGGTGGCCACCGAGTTGATCTCTACGGGCAGCGCCCGACACCCGTACCTGGGCGTCAGCGCCTCCACCTCGGAGGAGAACACCCGCTCCACCGCCTCCAGCGGCAACGGTGCAAAGATCCGCTCCATGGTTCCGGGTGGACCCGCCGAAAAGGCCGGCCTTCGCGCCGACGACGTCATCACGAAGGTCGGCAACCGTGCTGTCAACGACGTCGACTCCCTCATCGCGGCGGTCCGGTCCCACGCCATCGGCGACGAGGTGGAAGTGACCTATACCCGTGATGGACAGAGCGGCACCGTCAAGGCCCGGCTCGCCCAACAACCACCGGCATCCTGAGCTATGGAGTCGAAATGAAATAACTTGCGCGTTTCGAACCCTCCATAGGCCTGTGACCTGCGATGATGCTCTCGATCACGTATTTGTTACTTCATTACGTCCCCTATGTCCCGACCCGCAAGAAGCGTGGCGCCTTCCAGCGGAAGGCCGCGAATGGCCGGTCCGGTTCCGAACGCCAGTTCTGCCGAATTGGTGACAGATTTCGGCTTATACTCATTGAAGGCAGGTTCGTCCAGGGTGGATTGGTCCCGTCTCCGACGGGACATGGCCACCCTGCCGTGAGACCTACCAGGCAAAGTAACCAGCCGTAGTCGATGGGGATCAAAGTGCGACGACGTCAGTAGTCAAGCGTTATCGACTGTCGAATCGGCGACAACAAAATCTTCACGACGTTTACCCGCTGCGGGGGACGAACTTCTAGCATTGGGACTGCCTCACCGGGCTACCGATGGGGCGATGCCGGCCCGTTCCGGGGCCGCCGCTAGTCCCCGGGGAGAAGCTGAGTATGGACGACGACGCGGACCTGGTGGCCCGTGTCCGACGTGGTGACCGGCAGGCGTTCGACGATCTCTACGATCTGTACGCCGATGATGTCTTCTCGATGTGCCTGCTGATTCTGGGCGATCCCGGGTCTTCGAAGTTAA
>NZ_CDWRCK010000061.1:5585-19450 GCF_977927595.1 Frankia sp. CcWB3 | reverse complement strand
GGGTTATCCGGTGGATGTGCTGGAGCCGTCGATGGCGTTGGAGTCGGATCTGGGGGTTGATTCGATTAAGCGGGTGCAGATTCTGGGGTCGTTGCAGGAGCGGTTCCCGGGTGTTCCTGCGGTGGGTCCGGAGCGGGCGGCGGAGATGCGGACGCTGGCGGATGTAGCCTCGTTCCTGCGTGATGGCCTGGGCCTGACCGCGCCGGCCAGCGCCGCACCCGAGTCGACCCCGCCCACCGCTACTGAGACGGCGGCGTCGATGCCCACGGCGACTGCATCGGCGCCGCACCCCGTTCCGACCGAGGCGTCCATCGAGCGGCTGCGTGCGGTGCCGCGCCTTCTGCCGGCCGTAGACCCGCTCGACGAGCCTTTCGGCGTCCAGCCCAGCGCGCTCGTGATCGAGGTCGGTGACGCCGGTGGTGCGGCGCTGGTCCGCCACCTCAGGGAGCGCGGCATCTCGGTCGAGCGGATCGCGATCGGGTCCCTTGCGGGCTCCGACGCCGCCGGCCTCCTCGGCTGGGACGGTGCCGCGGTCGAGGCGGCGCTCGCGGCCGTCGCCGGATCGGTCCGCCTGGACCTCTGCCTGCTCGCCCTCGGCGCTCCGGCATCACCGGGCGCCGGATCCGGGGTCGAGCCGGACCGCGCCGGGGAGGACGACCGAGCCGGGATCGGCGCCACCGGCCTGGCAGGCTTCGACGTCGCCGCGCGTGGGCTCGCCGACGCCATCCTGGCCACGAAGGGGGTCGTCGTACCGCTGCGGGCGGCGGCCTCGGCAGGCCGGCGCGCGGCCTTCCTCACGGTGACGCGGGTCGACGGGCTGCTCGGCCATCGAGGCGGGTCCTCGATAGCCGGGGCGGTCACCGCGGGGGTCACCGGGCTGGTGAAAACCGTCGCGCTCGAGGCACCTGAGCTGGTCTGCCGGTCGGTCGACGTCCATCCGGCGCTCGACGACGACACCTTCGCAGCGGCCGTCCTGGCGGAGGCCGTCGATTCCGCCCGGGACGTCGTCGAGGTCGGTCTGGATTCCGAGGGACGCCGCTGGTCCGTCAAGTATGTCCAGGGCGGGGTGATCGGGGCGACTGAGGTGACCGGGGCGACCGGGGCGACCGCCCCGGCGGCGCTCCGGCCCCCGGTGGGCCCGGAGGACGTCCTGGTGGTGACCGGCGGAGCCCGCGGAGTGACCGCGCGCTGCGTCGAGGAGCTGGCGCGCCGCGCCTCCTGCGAGTTTGTCCTGCTCGGACGCACGAATCTGGTTGAGGAGCCGGGCTGGGCGGCCGGAGTCGAGGATGACGGCCTCAAGGCGGCGTATCTCGCCGGGGCCCGTGCCGAGGGACGCAAGGTGCGGCTGCCCGACGTCGACGCCGCGGCTGCCGCCGTGATCGCCGTCCGGCAGGTGCGTGCTACCCTCGGTGATCTTTCCGCGACCGGCGCGCGGATCCACTACCAGGCTGTGGACGCCTCGGATCCGGTGGCGACGGCCGCGGCGCTCGCGCCCTGGCGTGACCGGGTCACCGGCGTCGTGCACGGCGCCGGCGCTCTCGCCGACGCGATGCTCACGGACAAGACCGTCCCGGCCATCCGGTCGGTGCTCACCCCGAAGCTCGCCGGCCTGCGCTCCGTGCTCACGGCGCTGGAGGGCGCACCGCTGCGTCATCTCGTGCTGTTCGGTTCGGTCGCCGGTGTCTTCGGTAACCCGGGGCAGGCCGACTACGCCACGGCCAACGAGGCGCTGACCAGGGTCGCGGCTTGGGCCCGGACCGGGCTCACCGGCCGGGTGGTCGCCCTGAACTGGGGCGCCTGGGACGGCGGGATGGTCACGGCCGATCTGCGGGAGCTCTTCCGCTCCCGGGGCGTGACGCTGCTGCCGCCGGACGAGGGCGCGCGCCGCTTCGTCGCGGAACTCGTCGACGGCCACGGCGCGGACGGCGCGGTCCTCATCGGTGGATCCGCTCCGCTCGCGCGGACCGCGGGTGGCACGGCGCCCGCCGCGTTCGTGGCGCACCGTTCGATAGCGGCTATGGACACCGAGACGGTCATCGACCAGTACCAGATCGGGCCGGCCCCGGTGCTGCCCGCCACCGCCGGTCTCGGCTGGTTGGTCAACGGGGTCGAACGAGCCCTGCCCGGGCGCCAGGTTGTCGAGGTCCGGAACTTCATCGTGCACAAGGGGATCGTGTTCGACGGGGCGCACCTGCGGGACTACTGGCTCGACGCGCGGCCCGTCGACGGGACCGACGGTAGGCCCGGTGACGGACGTGACGGCGGGCCGGTGACGGTGTCCGCGACCGTTCGCGGGGACAGCGGCGGCGCGTTGCCGACCTCGCACTACGCGGGCACCCTCGTGCTCGCCGGGGTCACCGGGGTCACCGGGGCCGCCCCGACCGCTCCGGGCTGGCCCGCCGATGGTTACCGGCTCGGCGAGCAGGGCGAGGACGCGGCCTGGGTCTACACCGACGGGCTGCTCATCCACGGGCCGTTGATGCGGGGCATCCGGCGCCTGCTCGTGCGGGAGCCGGGCCGTCTGGTGGCTGAGTGCCGCCTGCCGGAACTGCCCTTTGCCGGGGGCGCGTTCGCGGGCGCGCTGCACCGCCCGGTCCTGTGCGACATCCTCGCCGCGGCCGGGAGCGTGCTCGCCCGGTGGACCCTGAACGAGGTGGGCGCCCTGCCTATCAAGATCGGGCACGCGGAGTTCTTCGCTCCGCTGCCGGCCAACGAGACGTTCATCGTGGTCGTCGACGACGTCCGACCCGGCCCGATGACGGTCACGGTGACCGTGACCGCCCACACCCCGGATGGACGGGTGCTGCAGCGCCTGTCCGACTTCACCTTCGTCGGCACCCCGGACATGGCGGATCTGATCCGTCAGGGGGCGCAGCGGTGGCAGTCGGGTGACCGGGCATGAGGTCCGGTCGGTGGCCGAAAGACCAGGCACTGCACGGGCGATGGGAGGGATCACGATGACCACCACGGTCGAGGCGACGCAGGACGGGCTGGGCTTCGACGGCGAGCCGACCGACGCCGCCGTCTGGGCGGCGATGCAGGCCGGCCCGGAGTTCGAAGCGCGGCCCAGCGGCACCCACCGCCATGACGACGCCGACAGGGGCGAGGAGGACAACGCCGACGGGGGCAGGGAGATCACGGCCGCCACCCGCGGCGCGGGCGTCCTGAGCGGCGTGGGGCGCACGGGTGCTGTGGGTGCTACTGCTGTGGGTGCTACGGGCGTCACGGACAGCGCGCTCGGGGAGGGCCCGGCCGTCCCGGCCGCCGTCCCGGCTGTCGATGACGCCACGGCCACCCTGCGTCGGCTGCGGGCCTCGGTGGTCGCGGCCCACGCCTCGGCGATGCGCACGCAGGCCGCCCTGGCCGACCGGGCGCTGGCCGAGATGGCCGCCATCGCACCGCCCGGCGGTCGGACCCCGGCCGCCGTGGGTGATCGTGGCCGGGGTGGACCGGGGTGGGGCACCCCGGCGGTGGACCGGCCGGCCTTCCACGATGCTGGGGTTCCCGGGCACGCGGGTGCATCGGCGCCCGGCGCTCCGCCGCGGCCCGCTCCCGCGATCGCCCCCGTCGAGATCATGGCGCCTGCCGAGCTGGCGGTGGATGTCACCGTCGTGGCCCGGGACGCCGCGGCGATCGACGGTTGGGTGTCGCTGCCCGCCGTGGTCCGCCAGGCCCTGGACGAGGTGTTGCGCGGGTCGGCGCACCTGGCACCCCGGGGAGGGGGCACTGGGTGCTGGCCCGGGCGGCTCTGGTGACCAGCGGACCGCTGCCCCGGGTCGGGGACGAGCTGCGTATTCAGGCCTCCACCCGCATCGGGGCCCCGGGCGGGTTCGACCCGGCCACGGCGGAGGTCACGCTCGCGCTGCGGGTCACCCGCGGCCCCGACGTGCTCCTGGAGGTCCTCGGCGGGGTGTTCCGGTGGCTCGAGCTGGACGGCGCGAGCCATGGTGGTTTCGCCGGGATTGCCGGGTTCGCCGGCATCGAAGCGCCGGGGAACCCGCCCGGTTCCGCCGCCCTGGAGCCGGTGGGCGCCCCCGGCTCCCGGGGCGCGCGCGGCTGGACGGAGGACGCGTTCAAACTGCCCACCCGCACCACCCGCACCACCCTCGACGCCGGTGACCTGGACCGGCTGGCGCGCGGTGACGTTGCCGGCGTCTTCGGCGCCCGCTACGACCAGCGGGGGGTGAACCCGTCGGTGCGGCTCGCCCCCGGCGGCCCGCTGGTCGCCGTGTCGGAGTTCGCGCCGCGGGGCGGCGCAGCCGGCCGGGGCCAGCTACGGGCCTCGGTGAGCCAGCTGACCGGCGGCGTGGCGGACCGAGATGGGCAGCCCGGTCTGACCCACCTGGCCATCGCGGCGCTCACCGCCTCCTGGCAGGCGGTGAGCGTGTTCGCGATGGCCGCCGGTCTGCACCTGGTGATCGCGGATGCGCACCTCGACGTCGCGCTGCCCGACGAGCGGCTGGAACTCCCCGACGGGCTCGGCCGGCTGTCGATCGAGATCCACGCGCCCGGCCACGGCGCCGGGCCGGCCGCCGAGGCCGGTCTGGAGCTCGTGCTGACCGTCACCGACATCGATCTGGTGCCGCGGCCCTGGCTGCGCGGTGACGTCGAGCTGCGGGACGCCCACGGGCCGGTCGCCACGATCCGCGGGATCGCCCTGGCCGTGCGGGAACGTCCGGGCACCCCTGTGGGCCCGGCGCACGGCGGCGTCCTGCCGGCCTTCCTCGGCCGCGTGGGCGCGACCGGAGAGTCGGCGCTGCTCGGTGAGCTGCAGATGTTCCACGCGGCGCGCGGCGACCTCGCCATCGCGCTCGGTCCCGAGTTCGCCTCCGCCGCGGGCCGGACGGTCTGCCGGCTGCCCGGCGGCGGCCTGCGGCTGGTGGACCGGGTCATGCGGGTGGACGGCGCGCGAGGTCAGCTCAGCGGCGGCGCGTCGATGATCACCGAGTACGACTCGCCGGCGGACTCCTGGTACTACACCGACAGCCCCAGCCCGACGATGCCGAACATCGTGCACATGGAGACGTCGCTCCAGTTGGCGCTCCTGCTGGGCTACTACCTGGGTGCGACCCTGACCGACCCGGCCAACGACTACGTCCTGCGCAACCTCGACGGCACGGCGACCGTCCGGCGCGAGGTGGACCTGGCCGGACGCACCATCCGGCAGCGCTCGACCCTGCTGTCCACGACCGTGCTCAGCGGCGCGATCCTGCAGAACTTCCAGTACGAGCTGTTCCTCGTGCCGGGCGACGGATCCGGACCGCACGGGTCCGGCGGTGACGGCGGTGACGGCGGTGACGGCGAGCCGTTCTACGTCGGTGAGTGGTTGTTCGGCTTCTTCACGCAGCGGACGCTGGCGAACCAGAACGGTCTCGATCAGGGCGCGTTCGTGCCGACCTGGCTGGAACGCACCAGCCCGGCGCCGGCGGACCGGCGGACTATCGACGTGGCCGCCCGGCGGGCCGCGAACGCGCCGCTGTGCGCCCAGGGCGCCATGGCCCTGCTCGACCAGATCACGGTGGTGGACGGCGGCGGCGACTTCGGCCGCGGCTACCTGCACGCCGTCCGCCCCACGAGCCCGGGCGACTGGTTCTTCGCGCGGCACTTCTGGCTCGACCCGGTGATGCCCGGCTCGCTGGGCGTCGAGGCCGTCATCCAGGCGCTGCAGGAGTGGATGGTCCAGGATGGCCTGACCGACGACCTCGTCGAGCCGACCTTCGTGGTGCCGGCCGGACTGCCGATGAGCTGGCGCTACCGCGGCCAGATCCGCTCGGAGGACGGGGAGATGACGCTGGAGGTCCATATCAAGGACGTCCGCCGCGACGGTGCCCGGGCACGGGTCGTCGCGGACGCCAGCGTCTGGAAACCCGGCATGCGTATCTACGGACTGACCGACATCGCCGCCGAAGTGCGCGGTAGAGGAGCGCAATCATGGTGACGACGACAACGATGGTCCGTGGCGCGCCGACGACGCTGCGCCCTGGATCGGGCGGGCCGCGGCTCGCGCGTTCCGCCCAGGAGATCCACGACCTGCTTGCCCGGCTGGACGCGCCCTGCGTCGTGGTGAGCGAACAGGGCGGCGCGATCGCGGCCACCGACGACCCGGCGAGCCTGCGCGCGGCGGGGGCGACGGTGCTGGCTGTGGCGCCGCCGGCCCGGCCCGAGCGGCTGGGAGCCACGTCCTTCCTGACCGACCACGGGGTGCGTCAGCCCTACATGACCGGCGCGATGGCGAACGGCATCGCCTCGCCGGAGCTGGTCGTGGCGATGGCACGGGCGGGCTTCCTCGCCACGTACGGGGCGGCCGGCGTGCTGCCCGACCGGATCGACGACGCGCTCGGGCGGATCCGCCGCGAGCTCGGCCCGGCGCCCTTCGCCTGCAATCTGATCCACAGCCCGAACGAGCTGGAGCTGGAACGGGCCATCCTGGCCGCCTGCCTGCGCCACGGGGTGACCTGCGTGGAGGCGTCCGCGTTCCTCGAGCTGACCCCGCAGATCGTCGCCTACCGGGCCGCGGGGCTGCGGCCGGGCGGCACTGGCGGCGTACACGTCGGGCACCGGGTGGTGGCCAAGGTCTCCCGCGCGGAGGTGGCCGAGCTCTTCCTGCGTCCCGCCCCGGACGCGCTGCTGCGCCCGCTGGTGGCGGACGGCACCCTGACCGCCGAGCAGGCCGCGCTTGCCCGCACGGTGCCGATGGCCGACGACATCACGGTCGAGGCGGACTCCGGCGGCCACACCGACCGCCGGTCGCTCCCGGTCCTGCTTCCCGAGATCATCGCGGTGCGCGACCGGATCGCCGCCGAGCTCGGCTACCGCCGCCCGCCGAGAGCGGGAGCCGCGGGTGGCATCGGTACGCCGTCGGCGGTGTTCGCCGCGTTCGCGCTCGGCGCCGCCTACGTCGTCACCGGTTCGGTGAACCAGGCGTGCGTCGAGTCCGGTCAGTCGGCGGCGGCGCGGGCGCTGCTGGCGAAGGCGGGCCCGAACGACATCGACATGGCACCGGCCTCCGACATGTTCGAGATCGGCGCCGAGGTGCAGGTCCTGCGCCGCGGCACGATGTTCGCCGGGCGAGGCCGCCGGCTGTACGACCTCTACCGCGCCCACGACTCCCTCGACGACCTTTCGGCGGAGGATCGGGACTGGCTGGAGCGTTCGGTCCTGCGCCGGTCCGTGGACGAGATCTGGGCCGATACCGTCGACTACTTCAGCCGACGCGACCCGGAGCAGATCGAACGCGCGCAGGCCAGCCCGAAGAGACGGATGGCGCTGGTGTTCCGCTGGTATCTCGGGCTGTCCTCGGGCTGGGCGATCTCCGCCGCGCCCGACCGGATCACCGACTACCAGATCTGGTGCGGCCCGTCCCTGGGCGCCTTCAACACCTGGGCGGCCGGCAGCTACCTGGCGGACGTCGACCAGCGCAGCGCGGTGGACGTCGCGGGTGAGCTGATGCTCGGCGCCGCCTACACCGGGCGGGCCGCGGCGCTGCGGTTCGCCGGGGTGCGGCTGCCGGCGCGGGCGGCCGCCTACCGACCGCCGGCCACGCGCGAGAGCTCGCCGGCGCACCGGTACGTCCTGACGGCGGGTGCCCGGTGACCGCGCCCACGACCACGACCGGGGCCACGACCGGGGCCACTGCGGGCACGCCGGCGCCCGTGCCCGTGCCAGCCGTCGAGGCGGAGTCGACCGCGGACCGCCTCGCCTGGCATCTGTGCGGGGGATGCCGGACCCTTCTCTATGGCAAGCGGTTCCTCGCAGCCAACCGGGTCTGCCCGGAGTGCGGCTGGCATGCGCCGCTGACGGCCCCGAGCCGGCTCGCCCAGTTGCTGGACCCGGGATGGTCCGAGCTGGCGACGCCCGTGCCCGCGGATCCCGATCCGCTGCGCTTCACCGATTCGGCCCCCTATCCGGACCGGGTGCGCCAGGCCCGCGAGCGGACCGGACTGGCCGAGGCGGTCGTCTGCGCGCGGGGACGCATCGACGGCGCCGAGGTGATCGTCGCGGCGATGGACTTCCGTTTCCTGGGCGGCAGCCTGGGATCGGCCGTCGGCGAGGCCATCACCCGGGCGGGCGAGGTGGCGTTGGCCGAGCGCACACCGCTGGTGATCGTGACCGCCTCCGGCGGTGCCCGCATGCAGGAAGGCCTGCTGTCGCTGATGCAGATGGCCAAGACGAGCCAGATGCTCGGCCGGCTCGACGAGGCGGGCGTGCTCACCGTGGCACTGATCAGCGACCCGACGTTCGGGGGGTGGCAGCCTCCTTCGCCACTCTGTGTGACGTCATCGTCGCCGAGCCGGGTGCTCGCCTCGGGTTCGCCGGTCCCCGGGTGATCGAGCAGACGATCCGCCAGAAGCTGCCGCCCGGCTTCCAGATGGCGGAGTTCCTGCTGGACCACGGCATCGTGGACATGATCGTTCCCCGTGGCGACCTGCGGGCCGCGCTGTCCCGGCTCCTGCGCGTCGCCACCGGCGTTCATGAGGTGGCCGAGGGTGCCGCGGCCGAGGGAGCCGCGGCTGGGGGCATCGCGGCCGGGGGCGGCCCGTCCGACGGGCACGACGGAGCCGAGCGGGTGATCACCGAGGTGCTCCACCTGCCCGTCCGTCATCCCTGGGACGCCGTGCGGCAGGCCAGGGCACTCGGGCGCCCGAGCACCCTCGACCTGATCTCGCTTCTGCTGGACGACTTCAACGAGCTGCACGGCGACCGGGCCTCCGCCGACTGCCCGGCGATGGTCGCCGGTCTCGGCCGGTTGAGCGGAGTCGGGCTGGCCGTGATCGGCACCCAGAAGGGGCACACGGTCGCCGAGCTCAGCGAGCGGAACTTCGGCATGCCCAGTCCCGCCGGGTACCGCAAGGCGGCGCGGGTCATGCGGCTGGCGGCCAAGCTCGGCCTGCCGGTGGTCACCTTCATCGACACCGCCGGCGCCCATCCCGGCGTCGAGGCGGAGGAACGGGGACAGTCGGTCGCGATTGCCGAGAACCTGCGCCTGATGGGGGCGCTGCCCGTTCCGGTCGTCGCCGTCGTCACCGGCGAGGGCGGCAGCGGCGGGGCGCTGGCGCTCGCGGTCGCCGACCGGGTGCTGATGTGCGCGAACGCGGTGTATTCAGTGATCAGCCCGGAGGGATGTGCGTCGATCCTCTGGAAGGACGCGACCGCCGCGCCGAAGGCGGCCGAGGCACTGCGCGTGGACGCGCGCCAGCTGCTGGAGCTCGGGATTGTCGACGGGGTCGTACCCGAGCCTGACGGCGGTGCCGCGGCCGATCCCGTCCACGCCGCGGCGCTCGTCGGTGCCGCGCTGCGCGCGACGCTGGCGACGCTGGGATTGGTCGGCCCGGAGGAGCTCGTGTATCGGCGGTGGCTGCGCTTCCGTCGCTTCGGCGCGGTGGCGGGTGAGCCGGCCGGCGCGTCACCCCCGGAACGCCCGGGCAACTCCGAACACCCGGGACACGCCGAACACAGGGAGCAGAGCTCATGAGCACGACTGTGGCAGCGCGCCGCTCCGGCGCCGTCTCCTCCAACGGAAACCGGGCGGTCGACGATCCGGGCACGGCGCCGGGATGGTCGACCGCCGCGCCCGGCCCGCTGTCCGCCATCGACGCGGCGGACGTCGACACCATCCTGGCCGCGGTGCAGCACCACGCCCTTGCCCTGTACGCGAACGCGGTGCGGCCGCCGTCGCACCTGCGGGTGACCGCCGGCGACATCGTGGTGGAGCTAGCCTGGACCGACCTGGCCGAGCTCGGTGACGACCGGCGCGGGCCCGTCCAGGCGACGGCGCCGCCGCGTCGTCATCCGGTTCCCGCGCCTCGCTCCGTTCCTGGTGGTGCTGTTTCCGGTGGTGCTGTTTCCGGTGGTGCCGTTCCCGGCGAGGTCGCGCTGGTCGAGGAGCGGTCGGCGGACTCGCCGACCGCCGGTGGTGATGCTGGCCTGAGCTACGTCACCGCGCCGAGCGTCGGGGTCTTCTACTACTACGCTCCCGAACCCGGTGCGCGGCCGTTCGTCCGGGTCGGGGACACCGTGAAGGCCGGGCAGCAGGTCGCGATCCTCGAGGTGATGAAGCTGATGATCCCCATCGAGGCGGACACGGCCGGCCAGATCGTCGAGGTGTGCCAGCCCGACGCGACGTCGGTCGAGTACGGCGAACGGCTGATCGCTATCGATCCGGACGCCCGCGGCTGATGGTCACCACCGTCCTGATCGCCAACCGGGGCGAGATTGCTCTGCGGGTCCTCCGCACCTGCCGGGAGCTCGGCCTGCGCACCGTCGCCGTCTACTCGGCCGACGACCGCGGCAGCATGGTGACCCGGCTCGCCGACCGGGCCGTCCAGATCGGTCCGGGCCCCGCCGGCCGTAGCTACCTCAACATCCCGACGATCATCGAGGCCGCCCGGCTCGCCGGTGCGGACGCCATCCATCCTGGATACGGATTCCTTTCCGAGAACGCGGACTTCGCGGAGGTCTGCGAGTCCGAGGGCATCACCTTCGTCGGACCGCCCGCGTCGGTCATGGAGAAGCTCGGGGACAAGGCCGTCGCCCGCTCGCTGATGGTTGCCGCGGGCCTTCCGCTGCTGCCCGGAAGCCATACCGCGATCGACCACGCGGACGAGGCAGAGGTGTTCGCCGACAGGATCGGCTATCCCGTGATCATCAAGGCCGCTGCCGGCGGCGGCGGTCGGGGGATGCGCGTCGTCGAGCAGCCCGAGGAGTTCCTTCGCGCCTACACCGAGACCCGGGCGGGTGCGCAGGCCGTCTTCGGCGACGGGCGGGTGTACGTCGAGCGGTACCTGCCTTCGGCTCGGCACGTGGAGATCCAGGGGCTCTGCGACCAGTACGGCAACGGCGTGTACCTGGGGGCCCGGGACTGCTCGGTGCAGCGGCGCCACCAGAAACTCATCGAAGAGACGCCGGCGCCCGGCCTCCCCGCGAACCTCATCGAGGAGATGGGGCGGGCCGCGCTGCGCGGGGTCTCCACGGCGGGCTACGTCGGCGCGGGCACCGTCGAGTTCCTGGTCGACCCGGCCGGTGCGTACTACTTCATGGAGGTCAACTGCCGGCTACAGGTGGAGCATCCGGTGACGGAGATGGTGACCGGCATCGACCTCGTCGCCGAGCAGTTCCGGATCGCCGCGGGGGAGAAACTCGACCTCACCCAGGACGCGGTCGTCCCGCGCGGCGTCGCGATCGAGTGCCGCGTCAACGCCGAGGACCCGGTCCGGGGATTCGCCCCCGCGCCCGGAACGCTCACGGAGTGCCATTTCCCCGGCGGGCCCTTCGTCCGGGTGGACAGCCACGTGCACCCCGGCTACCGGATACCGACCCGGTACGACTCCCTGCTGGCGAAGGTGGTCGCCTGGGCGCCGGATCGCGACGGCGCGGTCCGGCGGATGCGCTCGGCCCTGTCAGAGCTGCGCATCGAGGGACCGGGCGTGGCCACGACCGTGCCCTTCCTCCGGCGGGTGCTCGACGATTCCCGGTTCCGGACCGCGACTCACGACACCTCCCTCGTCGCCGCGCTCACCTCGACCGGCTGACCAGAGTTCTCTACGCAGAGTTGTGGAGGGTTGAGTACGGTCTGACGCCGCCAGACCGTACTCAACCCTCCACATTTCCCCGGCCAGGCCAGGCCAGGCCGGGCTGGGGTCTGGGTTATCCACAGATCGCGGTAGGCCCTGGCACCGCCGCTGATCGGTGGGTGAGTCTGTGACGGTGACAGCAGGATCATGCCCGGTGGCGGCGAGGGTGCGTTCGGCATGACGCAGGACGGGCGCGTCGACCATTCGTCCCTCGAAGGAGAACACGCCGGCGGAGTGCGCCGCCGCGTCGAGTACCCGCCGCGCCCACGCCACCTCGTCGGCGGACGGCGCGAATGCCTGCCGCACGGCCGCGACCTGCCTCGGGTGGATACACGCCTTCGCCGCGAAGCCGCTCGCGACGGCGTCACGAGCCTCGGCCGCGAGGCCGTCGACGTCGGCGATGTCCAGGTACACGGAGTCGACGGCAACCCGCCCGTGCGCTCCGGCCGCCAGCAGGACGCTCGCCCGGGCATGCAGGGCGACGTCCCGGTAGCGGCCGGCCTGGTCCCGGCTCGACCGGCCACCCAGCGCGGCAACGAGATCCTCCGCCCCCCACATGACGCCGATGGTGGTGGGAACGGCCGCGATCCCGGCCGCGGCGAGCACGCCGCGCGGTGTCTCGCACAGGGCGACGACCCGGCGCGGCGCAACGGCGGCGACCTGCTCGGCGGACTCCGTCTTGGCCAGCATGACGATGGTGTAGGGCGTGTCGGCGAGGGCGCGCAGGTCCTCGTCGTGATCGGCGGTCCCGGCGGGGTTGATCCGGACGATCGCCCGCAGTGGGTCGAGGACGGTCTCCCGCAACGCGCGCCGTGCCCGCGGCCGGTCCGCCGCCGCCACGCCGTCCTCCAGATCGAGGATGACCCCGTCGGCCGCGGCGGCCGCCTTGGCGAATCGGTCGGGCCGGTCCGCGGGGCAGAACAGCAACGCCGGGCCGGGCAGCTGCCCGATCATCGGTCCGCAGCCCGGCGCAGCATCAGCGCGGACCGTACCGCCACGGCTACCACGTCACCGTGCTGGTTGCGCGCGGTGTGCTCGAAGGTGACCACGCCCTGTCCGGGCCGACTGCGGGAGAGCCGCTTGTCGCGCACCACGGTCTCGGCGTAGAGCGTGTCGCCGGGGAACACCGGTGTGGGGAAGCGGATCTCGGTGAACCCGAGGTTGGCCACGGTTGTTCCCTGGGTCAGCCGGCTCACCGACAGGCCGACCAGCGTTGCGAGGGTGAACATGCTGTTGACCAGCCGAGTGCCGAACGTCTGGGTCGTGCTCCAGACCTCGTCGAGGTGCAGCGCCTGGGTGTTCATCGTCAACGTGCTGAACAGGGTGTTGTCGGCTTCGCTCACGGTCCGCCCGGGCCGGTGGGCGTAGACGACGTCGGTCTCCAGCTCGTCGAACCACAGCCCCCGTTCCTCGACGCGCCGGCATTCCCGCCCTGTCTGCCCTGTCTGCCCGGTCTCCGCGGTCTGCGGGGGAGGGGATGTCCCTGCCTCCATCGGTGCCTCCCTCGATCGACTCCCGTCGCCGGCCGCCGGTGTTCAGCGGCCGAAGACGGCAGGGGTAGGGTAACCCGCGTTGCGCTGGCCGTGGGTGAAGGTTCATCACCCCTTCCGGGGGCGTTCCGGTCGACCCGATAGCTTCCGGGCGTCCGGAGTGCGGGTGGCGGGCCGGCCCGATGAACCGCCGTCCCCGGAAAAGACCGGAAAAGAACCGTGCGGTCCTCGTGATGAAGGAGTCCGGAAATGCGGCACCGCAGGCTTTTGTTGGCACTGGCCGTTGGTACGCTGACCGCGTCCGTGTCGATCCCGATCCCGGCGGGCGCGGCCACCCCGCTCGGCACCGGGACCGCTCCGTCCACGATCGCCGTGATCGGCGATATCCCCTACGGCGCCGCCAAGATCGCCGAGTTCCCCGCCGACATCGGTAAGATCAACGCCGATCCTGACGTGTCGCTGGTCGCGCATCTCGGCGACATCAAGAATGGCAGCAGCGTCTGTTCGGACTCGTACTTCGCCACCATCAAGTCGGATTTCGACCAGTTCCAGGATCCTCTTGTCTATACCCCCGGCGACAACGAGTGGACCGACTGCCACCGCGCGAACAACGGCGGCTACAATCCTCTCGAACGTCTCGGAAAACTGCGTCAGGTGTTCTTCCCTGTCCCGGGCCGGACCCTCGGCGTGAACGCCCGGCAGGTCACCAGTGAATCCGCGGACCCGGCCTACGCGCCCTTCGTGGAGAACGCCATGTGGACCCAGTCCGGTGTGGTTTTCTCGACACTTAGGAGTCGAAATGAAA